>NZ_QQWY01000018.1:0-110135 GCF_003950455.1 Sphingomonas sp. ABOLE | reverse complement strand
GTGACTGCCCGTCGACGATGCCGATTTCGACAGCGGCTCCGAGGCGGCCGAGCCCGCAGCACCGCGCGCGCCGCAGCCGGTGCTCCGCTCGGTCGGCCCGGGCGGCTTCATCCGCCAGAATCCGGGCGAGCAGGCCCCGCCGAGCACCCCCGCCCCGCCGCGCCGCCTCGTCCCCGCCAAGCCCAGCGAGGCGATCGCGGGCAAGACGACGCTGCTCGACTTGAACGACAAGATCTGCAAATGGCCGCTCGGCCACCCCGGCGAGCCCGACTTCCACTTCTGCGGCGAGAAGGTGAACCCGGGCTTCCCCTATTGCGTCGAACATTGCGGTCACGCCTATCAGGCACAGCTCCCCCGCCGCGACCGTCGCCCGGCTCCGACCATGCCCTTCGGCGGCACGCCCCGCCCGCGCTGAGGCGAACGCCGCATCGATACGACAAGGGGTGCGCACCGGCCGGTACGCACCCCTTTTGCTTTGGCGATCCGCCGACGCTCAGCGTGGCGCCAGCCGCGTCGCCAGCGCGCTATTGCCCTGCCCCGCCGCGACGCTGGCCGCGGTGCGGCCAGTCGCATCGGCGATCGCGGGATCGGCACCCGCCGCCAGCAGCATCTCCACCTGCTGCGTCCGCCCGAACAACGCCGCCATCATCAGCGCGGTCTGGCCGGCCTTGTTGCGGGCATTGACGTCGCAGCCCGCCTTGAGCAGCCGCGCGGCGATGGCGTCGTCGCCCTTGAACGCCACCCCCATTTGCGCAGTGTTCCCTTGGCCGCCGTCGGCCAGGCAGGGATCGGCACCCGCCGCGATCAGCGCCTCCAGCGCCGCCGCCTGGCCGTTATAGGCGGCAAGGATCGCGGGCGTGAAACCGCGGGAGTCGCGGGCATTAGGGTCGGCACCCAGCCGGACCAACCCGGGCACCAGATCGGCCCGGCCGCCACGCGCCGCCTCGAACAGCAGCGTCTGTCGACGCTCCGGCGACGGCAGCTCGGCGGCCGCCGTCTGGGCAGCGGCCATCGGCGCCGGGGCCAGCATGGCCCCGGCCAGCAACAACAACAGGGTACGCATCACATGCTCCGATCGTGCGGAAGCCCGGGCCGGTAGCTAGGCGCCGGCCCGGGTCGAGGGGGATCTCAGTTCGCGGCCGGCTGCTCGGGATTCGCCGCGCGATACTCGGCCGCGGCCTTCTCCACTTCGGCCATCGGCACGTTCACCGCCTTGGCGAGCCGCGTGCCATAGTCCTTGTCGGCCTGGTAGAAATAGCTGACCATGATCGTCCGCGTACGCGGCGACACGACCTTGCCCAGATCGCCGGACAGGTTCTTGATCAGATCGGCTTTCTCGGCCGCCGGCAGCGCGCGGTAGAAGATTCCGGCCTGGGCGAAGTTGTTGGTCTTGGCGATGGGCCGGGCGACGACCGTTGCATCCACCATATAGGTCGAGGCGGTCGCCTTGGCCGGGGTGGTCTTCGGCGCCAGCGCGGCGGGGAAATAGTTCACCCGCGCGCTGCGGCCGGAGGCATTCAGCTGGCCGTCCTGGCTGTTGTTGACCACCGCCACCCGCGGCCGGTTGACCGGCAGCGCCAGCGCGTTGGCGCCGATCCGGTAGCGCTGGGTATCGGCATAGCTGAACAGCCGCCCCTGCAGCATGCGATCGGGCGACGCCTCGATCCCCGGCACCATGTTCGACGGCGCGAAGGCGGATTGCTCGGTCCACTCGAAGAAATTGTCCGGCACCTTGTTCAGCGTCATCTCGCCGATCTTGCGGAACGGCACGCCCAGCCATTCCTTGGTGTCGTCGAACGGGTTGTAGTCGAGCTTGGCGAAATCCTCGGCGCGCATCACCTGCACCATCAGATCCCAGCTCGGGTAATTGCCCTTGGCGATCTCGGTGTAGAGATCATGGGTCTGATAATCGAACGCCTGCGCACCCGCCTGCGCGGCGGTGAGGGTGCGGACGCCCTGGCGGCTGATCCAGCGGAACTTGGCGAACACCGTCTCGCCCCTGGCGTTGACCAGCTTGAAGGCATGGACGCCGTTGCCGTCCATCGTCCGGTACGAGGCCGGCGTGCCCAGGTTGGAATAGAGCTGGGTCAGCATGTTGGTCGATTCGGGCGTGGCCGAGAAAAAGTCGAAGAAGCGGTTCGGGTCCTGCCGGTTGGTGACGGGATCCGGCTTCAGCGAGTGCACCATGTCCGGGAACTGCATCGCGTCGCGGATGAAGAAGATCGGCAGGTTGTTGCCCACCAGGTCCCAATTGCCCTGATCGGTGTAGAATTTGGTCGCGAAGCCGCGCGGATCGCGCAGCCATTCGGGGCTGTCCTTGCCGTGGATCACGCTGGAGAAGCGGACGAACACCGGGGTTTCCTTGCCCGGCTGGAACAGCGACGCCTTGGTGAGATCGGAAATGTCGGCGGTCGCGCGGAACACGCCGTGCGCGCCGGTGCCGCGGGCGTGGACGACGCGTTCGGGCGTGCGCTCGCGATCGAAGCGGGCCAGCTTCTCGATCAGGTGCGAATCCTCGAGCAGCACCGGGCCCAGATCGCCCGCCGCCTTGGAGTTGCGGTTGTCGCCGATCGGCGCGCCATTGTCGCGGGTCATCACCGGGACGGCGCCGGTCTCGGCCTGGATCGGGGTGTCGGCCTTGGCGCTCACCGGGGCGGGGCCGGTGGTCATGCGGCTGGAAACCTGGGTCTCGGTCTGGGCGGCGGCTGCGGCGGGCACGAGGGCGCCGCCGAGCAACGCGGCCATCGCCGCGCCGCTCCGGGTGGATCGAAGCATGAAGGAAACTCCCTTTTCTGGTCGGCGGCGGCGCGCCCTGCGCTCCGCATCGCCCGATCAGAACTATGCAGCCGCGATGATGCGAAGGTGAAACGGAAAGACGCGGTCACAGAAATCGACCGGGCCGCTTACCGCAGCCGCCGCCAGCTTGCGCGAGCCCCCCGGCACCCCCTATACGTTCCGCATGTCCGAAGACCTCTTCGCTGCGCCCTCCGTCCCCGCCGGCACCTATGACGCCTCGTCGATCGAGGTGCTCGAAGGCCTGGAGCCGGTCCGGCGCCGCCCGGGCATGTATATCGGCGGCACCGACGAGCGCGCGCTCCACCATCTCGCCGCCGAAATCCTCGACAATGCGATGGACGAAGCGGTCGCGGGGCACGCCAACCGCATCGAGGTGACGCTCGCCGCGCCCAACCGCATCACCATCGTCGACAATGGCCGCGGCATGCCGGTCGACCCGCACCCGCGCTTCCCCGACAAGTCGGCGCTCGAGGTGATTCTCTCGATGCTCCACTCAGGCGGCAAATTCTCGGGCAAGGCCTATGCCACCTCGGGCGGCCTGCACGGCGTCGGCATCTCGGTGGTCAACGCGCTGTCGGTGGACACGGTGGTCGAGGTCGCGCGCGACAAGCAGCTCTACCGCCAGCGCTTCAGCCAGGGCCAGACGCTGGGCCCGCTGGAGAAGATCGGCGGCACCCCCAACCGGCGCGGCACCAGCGTCGCCTTCACCCCCGACCCCGAGATCTTCGGCGAGATGCTGTTCAAGCCGGCGCGGCTGTACAAGCTCGCCCGCTCCAAGGCCTATCTGTTCGCCGGCGTCGAGATCCGCTGGAAGTGCGATCCGTCGCTGATCACCGACGATACGCCGGCCGAGGCGGTGTTCCAGTTCCCGGGCGGTCTTGCCGATCACCTGAAGGAACAGGTCGGCAGCCGCGAATGTGCCACCGCCGATTTCTTCGCGGGCACCCAGGAATTCCCCGATTCGCAGGGCCGCGTCGAATGGGCGGTCGCCTGGCCGCTGTGGAGCGACGGTAGCTATAGCTGGTACTGCAACACCATCCCGACGCCCGACGGCGGCACGCATGAACAGGGCCTGCGCCAGGCCTTGGTGCGGAGTCTCCGCAGCTTCGCCGATCTGGTCGGCAACAAGAAGGCCAAGGACCTCAACCCGGACGACGTGGTGACCGGCTCCGAAGTGATGCTCTCGGTGTTCATCCGCGAGCCGCAGTTCCAGAGCCAGACCAAGGACCGGCTGACCAGCCCAGAGGCGACCGCGCTCGTCGAAAAGGCGGTGCGCGACCATTTCGACCATTTCCTCACCGACAATATGGAGCGCGGCAAGGCGCTGCTCGGCTATGTGCTCGAGCGGATGGACGATCGCCTGCGCCGCAAGCAGGAGCGCGAGGTCAAGCGCAAGTCGGCGACGAGCGGCCGCAAGCTGCGCCTGCCGGGCAAGCTGACCGACTGTTCGGCAGACAGCCCCGAGGGCACCGAGCTGTTCATCGTCGAGGGCGATTCGGCCGGCGGCTCGGCCAAGCAGGCGCGCGACCGCAAGACCCAGGCGATCCTGCCGATCCGCGGCAAGATCCTCAACGTCGCCAGCGCCACCTCGGCCAAGATCCTCGCCAACCAGGAAATCGCCGACCTGATCCAGGCGCTGGGCTGCGGCACCCGCAAGGACTGCGACGCGACCCAGCTGCGCTACGAACGCATCATCATCATGACCGACGCGGACGTCGACGGCGCGCATATCGCGACGCTGCTGATGACCTTCTTCTTCCAGGAAATGCCGGACCTGGTGCGCAAGGGGCATCTCTACCTCGCCCAGCCGCCGCTCTACCGCCTGACGGTGGGCTCGAAGAGCCTCTACGCGCGCGACGACGCGCACCGCATCGAGATCGAGAAGACCGCGTTCAAGGGCAAGAAGGTGGAAGTCAGCCGGTTCAAGGGCCTGGGCGAGATGAACCCGAACCAGCTCAAGGAAACCACCATGGATCCCAAGACGCGCGGCATGCTGCGCGTGACGCTGCCGCAGGAATATGAGGAGCGTGCCGGGGTGAAGGACCTGGTCGACCGGCTGATGGGCAACAACCCGGCCCACCGCTTTGCCTTCATCCAGGAGAATGCGGCGCGTCTGGATGAAGAGGTGATCGACGCCTGAGCCCAACCCAGGCTTGCGCGCAGCGGGCCGGCGTGTATTACTCCCCCAACACAGGGGAGATGTTTTCGATGCGTGCCATCGCCTTTCTTGCGCCGCTGCTTGCCTGCGCCACGCCCGGTCTGGCGCAGACCACGTCCCCTGCTCCCGCCGCCGCACCCGTGCAGGCGGCCAAGGAATTCCGCGATCGGGTCAACCAGCTGCCCGATCTGTTGCAGGGCAAGGGCGACTATGACGCCGCCTTCGCCGACGCCTTCCGCGCACAGGTGCCGAAGGCCAAGTTCGATGCGGTGCTCCAACAGATCGCGGCCGCGGCCGGGCCTTATTCCGACCTGCAGAAGCTGGAGGCGAAGACGCCGTGGAGCGGTACGCTGACGGTCGAATATCGCGATGCGATCGCCACCGTGGCGATCGACGTCGATCCAGCCGGCGACCACCGCATCACCGGCCTGCTGGTGCAGGGCCTGACTGCGCGCGAAGCAACGCTCGACGCGGTAGAGGCAACGCTGAAGGGACTGCACGGCCGCACGGGCTATGTGCTGGCCAGGCTGGGCGACGGCAGGCCGCAGCTGCTCCGGCAGCACAATGCCGATCAGGCCTTCGCGATCGGCTCGGAATTCAAGCTGGTGATCCTCGCCGAGCTGATCCGCGCGACCAATGGCGGCGAGCGCCGCTGGGACGACCTGGTCACGCTGGACGGCAGCGCGCTGCCCGGCGGCGGGTACACCGCCAAGCCGGCGGGAACCAAGGTAACGCTGCGCGAACTTGCCACGCAGATGATCTCGATCAGCGATAACAGCGCGACCGACATCCTGCTCAAGACGCTGGGGCGCGAGAAGGTGGAAGCAATGCTGCCGGTCCTCGGCATCGCCGATCCTGCCCGCAACCGGCCCTTCCTCGGCACCGCGGAGGTTTTCAAGCTGAAGACCATCCCGGCCCTGCGCGACCGCTACCTCGTCGCCGACGAGGCCGGTCGTCGCGCCCTGCTGGCGGGCGAGGTGGCGGCGACACCGCTCAGCAAGGTCGATGTCGGCCTCTTCTCGGCGGGCAAGCCGCTGTCGATCGACACGCTGGAATGGTTCGAGACCCCGGCCGATCTCGTCCGGGTAATGGACTGGATCCGCCGCAACACCGAAGGACCCAGGGGCGCCGATGCCCGCGCCGTGCTGTCGAAGAACCCCGGCATTCCGCCGCTTGCCGCTGCCAAATGGGGCTATGTGGGCTACAAGGGCGGCTCCGAGCCGGGCGTCATGGCGATGACCCTGCTGCTGCAGGGCAAGGACGGCGGCTGGTACGTCCTCTCCGCCAGCTGGAACGACACCGCGCAGGATGTCGAACAGGGTCGCTTCGCCGGGCTCGTCGGCAAGGCCGCCGAGCTCGCGGCGGCGCCCTGAGCCCTACAGCTCGCCGCGCATCCGCCGCTGGTGGTATTTCACCCGCACGGTGATGCCGAGCACCATCAGGAAGAACGCCACGCCCAGCACCGCCGCGGGCACCGCGATCGGCATCGGCCAAACCTTGGCCCGCAGCGCCGCGAGCAGCGCGCCGAGCACCGCCAGCCACACCGCGCCCATCCGCAGCGGCCGCGCGACTTGCCGCAGCTCGGCCTTGTAGGCGGCGCGCTCGGCAGGATCGTTCAGGTTCGGCGGGGTCGGCATGTCCAGTCTTCCTTCAGCAGCCCGTAGAGCGTGGTGTCGCGGATGCCGATATGGGTCTCCCATTCGGCGCGCAGCACCCCCTCCAGCCGGAAGCCCAGCCGTTCGAGCAGCCGGCGCGAATACACATTGTCCGGGTCCGTGTCCGCAAAAACCCGCCGCTGGCTTTCAGCGAGGAAGAGCTGGTCGAGCACCGCGCCGATCGCCTCCTCCGCGATCCCCCGCCCCCAATGCGGCCGGGCGAGCAGATAGCCGATCTCGCTGACCGCCGCCCGCTTCTCGCCCACCGCGACATAGCCGATCGCGGTATCGTCCCCGGCAAGCGTGATCGCCCAGACACGCCAGGCCGGGTCGCCGCGCGACAGGCTGGCGCGGGTCTGTTCGACGGTCTCGTGGGGCGCGTGGCTCCACCAGGTCATCAGCTCGGGGTCGGACAGGCTGGGGAACAGCGCCTCGGCATCGTCCACGGTGCGCGGCCGCAGGCGCAGCCGCGCGGTGGCGAGCACCGGCGTGCCGCGCGCCGCGCCCGTCAAATCAGCGATTGCCACCGATCAAATCGCCCAAGCCGCCCAGCACCGAACCCTCGCCGCGATTCTGCCCGCCGCCCATCGCCGCCGCCATCATCCGCCCGGCGAGCCGCGCGAAGGGCAGCGACTGGATCCACACCTTGCCGGGCCCGCGCAGCCGCGCGAAGAACACGCCCTCGCCGCCGAACACCATGCTGCGCACGCCGCCGACCGAGACCAGGTCGAAGTCCACCGACGGGGTCAGCGCGGCGAGGCAGCCGGTATCGACATGGAGTTCCTCGCCGGGCGCCAGCTCGCGCTCGACGATGGCGCCGCCCATCTGGACGAACACCCAGCCGTCGCCGTCGAGCCGCTGCATGATGAAGCCCTCGCCGCCGAACAGCCCGGTCATCACCCGGCGCTGGAAGGCGATCCCCATCTGCACGCCCTTGGCAGCGGCGAGGAAGGCGTCCTTCTGGCAGATCAAAGTCCCGCCGATATCGGCCAGCCGCAGCGGCACGATCGCGCCCGGCACGGGCGAGGCGAAGGCGACGCGCGCCTTGCCGCTGCCCTGATGGGTGAAGACGGTAGTGAACAGCCCCTCGCCGGTGACCAGCCGCTTCCCCGCACCGAGCAGCTTGTCCATGAAGCCGCCGCCCTGGTTGCTGCCGTCGCCGAACACGGTCTGCATCACGATCGGCGCGTCCTTCCACACCATCGCGCCCGCCTCGGCCACCGCGCTCTCGCCGGGATCGAGCTCGATCTCGACGAACTGCAGCTCCTGGCCCTTGATCTCGAAATCGATGTCGTCGGCATAGCCTTCGCGGCGCGCGTGCGACCAGGGGCTCATTGGCGGCATTTCAGTCTCTCCTGTGCGTGTTGCAGCGGCGTACTACACCAAAGCGTGTTGGCCGGAAATGGCTTCACGACGCCTGCCTGTCATCCCGGCGAAAGCCGGGATCCAGTTGCCTCTAGGCCGGGGAAGGCGCCGAACCGTCCTGCCAAATGGATCCCGGCTTCCGCCGGGATGACGACCTTGGGGTGTGTATCCCCTCCCGAACGCCCGGGGTGACACGCCGAGCGCGCTGTGTCATTGCGCAACTTAATTACAAGGCATGAGTCGGCGTCCAGCCGATCCGCAGGAGAGTGTGATGCGTGTTATCGATCATGTGATCGTCGGCCATTCCGGCGGCGGCGCGGGCCGCCGGTCGGACGTTTTCGACCCCAACAGCGGCGCGGTGCAGGCGCAGGTGGCGCTCGGCACCGCCGCCGATCTGGAGCGCGCGGTCGCCGCCGCGCAGGCCGCCCAGCCCGGCTGGGCCGCGACCAACCCGCAGCGCCGCGCCCGCGTGATGTTCCGCTTCAAGGAGCTGGTCGAGGCGAACATGGACGCGCTCGCCCACCTGCTCTCGTCCGAGCACGGCAAGGTGATCGCCGACGCCAAGGGCGACATCCAGCGCGGGCTCGAGGTGATCGAGTTCGCCTGCGGCATCCCCCACGCGCTCAAGGGCGAGTATACGCAGGGCGCGGGCCCCGGCATCGACGTCTATTCGATGCGGATGCCGCTCGGCATCGGCGCGGGCATCACCCCGTTCAACTTCCCGGCGATGATCCCGATGTGGATGTTCGGGGTGGCGATCGCCTGCGGCAACGCCTTCCTATTGAAGCCGTCCGAGCGCGACCCGTCGGTGCCCGTCCGCCTCGCCGAGCTGATGCTCGAGGCCGGCGCGCCCGAGGGCATCCTCCAGGTGGTGCAGGGCGACAAGGAGATGGTCGACGCGATCCTCGATCATCCCGCGATCTCCGCGGTGAGCTTCGTCGGTTCGTCCGACATCGCGCATTATGTCTATCGCCGCGGCGTCGAGGCGGGGAAGCGCGTCCAGGCGATGGGCGGCGCCAAGAACCACGGCATCGTCATGCCCGACGCCGATCTCGACCAGGTCGTCGCCGACCTCTCCGGCGCGGCGTTCGGCTCGGCGGGCGAGCGCTGCATGGCGCTCCCCGTGGTGGTGCCGGTCGGCGACAAGACCGCCGATGCCCTGCGCGAAAAGCTGATCCCGGCAATCGAGGCGCTGCGGGTCGGCGTCTCCACCGATGCCGAGGCGCAGTACGGCCCGGTGGTCAACGCCGCGCACAAGGCCCGCGTGGAAGGCTGGATCCAGACCGGCGTCGATGAAGGTGCCGAGCTGGTGGTCGACGGCCGCGGCTTCCAGCTGCAGGGGCATGAACAGGGCTTCTTCATCGGCCCGTCGCTGTTCGACCGCGTCACCCCGGCGATGAAGAGCTATCAGGAAGAGATCTTCGGCCCGGTCCTCCAGATCGTCCGCGCCCCCGATTTCGAGACCGCGCTGCGCCTGCCGAGCGAGCACCAGTACGGCAACGGCGTCGCCATCTTCACCCGCAACGGCCATGCCGCGCGCGAGTTCGCGGCGCGGGTGAATGTCGGCATGGTCGGCATCAACGTGCCGATCCCGGTGCCGGTGGCGTATCACAGCTTCGGCGGCTGGAAGCGCTCGGCGTTCGGCGATGTCAACCAGCATGGCATGGAAGGGGTGCGGTTCTGGACCAAGGTGAAGACCGTCACCCAACGCTGGCCCGACGGCGGCGTGGGCGACGCGGCCAATGCCTTCGTCATTCCGACCATGGGGTGATGGGGGTGCGGGCGTACCTCCCCCTTCTTCTGTCATCCCGGCGAAAGCCGGGATCCATTGGGGTCACCGTCGCGGCCCCAGCCCCGGCCAAGTGGCGAATGGATCCCGACTTTCGTCGGGATGACGGAAGAGAAGATGACGGCTTAGGGGGCTGGTGCGTCCAGCGGCGGGAAGCCGAGGCTGATCGCAAGGTCCTCCCAAAAGGGATTTTCCTTCTCGATCAGCACGATTTTCCAGTCGCGCTTCCATTCCTTGAGCTGCTTTTCGCGCTTGATCGCCGCTGCCATGTCACCGCCGACTTCGTACCAGACCAGCCGCTTGACGTTGTTGCGCTTGGTGAAGCCAGGGACCGTGCCGCTACGGTGCTGATGGATCCGCCCCATCAGGTCCGACGTGAGGCCCGTGTAGAGCGTCCCATGCCGCCCGCTCGCCAGCATGTAGACGCAGGGCACTTTGTCCACCCTACCCCTCCACCGTCATCCCGGCGGAAGCCGGGATCCATTCGCCACTCCGTATTCGCAATAGCCCAGCCGGCGACCCCAATGGATCCCGACTTTCGTCGGGATGACAGCTTGAGACAACAGGCATCATGACCCATCAGTTCGACCTCACCGACGACCAGCGCCAGATCCAGGAGATGGCGCAGAAGTTCACCGCCGACGCGATCACCCCGCACGCCGCCGAGTGGGACGAGAAGCACATCTTCCCCCGCGACACGATTCGCGCCGCCGCCGAGCTCGGCTTCGCGGCGATCTACGTCTCGGAGGAATCGGGCGGCATCGGCCTCGGCCGGCTCGAGTCCGCGCTGATCTTCGAGGCGATGGCCTATGGCTGTCCGTCGACCAGCGCGTTCATCTCGATCCACAACATGGCCGCCTGGATGATCGACCGGTTCGGCGCGCAGGCCGTGAAGGACAAGTATCTCCCCAGCCTGGTCACCATGGACAAGCTGGCCAGCTACTGCCTCACCGAACCCGGCTCGGGATCGGACGCCGCCGCGCTCAAGACCCGCGCGGTGCGGGACGGCGATCATTATGTCGTCAGCGGCACCAAACAGTTCATCTCGGGGGGCGGCGCGAACGACCTCTACGTCACCATGGTCCGCACCGGCGAGGACGGCCCCAAGGGCATCTCCGCGCTGGTGATCGAGAAGGACATGCCCGGCGTCAGCTTCGGCGCGCAGGAACGCAAGCTCGGCTGGCATTCGCAGCCGACCGCACAGGTGATCCTCGACAATGTCCGGGTACCGGTCGAGAACCTGATCGGCAGCGAAGGCGAAGGCTTCCGCATCGCGATGATGGGGCTGGACGGCGGCCGGCTCAACATCGGCGCCTGCTCGCTGGGCGGGGCGCAGCGCTGCCTCGACGAGGCGGTGCGCTACACGCAGGAGCGCCGCCAGTTCGGCAAGGCGATCGCCGATTTCCAGAACACCCAGTTCACCCTCGCCGACATGGCGACCGAGCTGGAGGCTGCCCGCGCTTTGCTCTACCTCGCCGCCGCCAAGGTGACCGCGGGCACGCCCGACAGGACCCGCTTCGCCGCGATGGCCAAGCGGCTGGCGACCGACACCGGCTCGGCGGTGGTCGATCGCGCGCTGCAGCTGCACGGCGGCTATGGCTATCTCATGGATTATCCGATCGAGCGCTTCTGGCGCGACCTGCGCGTGCATTCGATCCTGGAAGGCACCAACCAGGTGATGCGGATGATCGTCGGCCGCGATCTGCTGAAGGACTGAGACGGAAAATGCTTTCCTACAGCACCGCGTTTATGCTTTGTTCGCAGATGTCCCGCGTGCGGACCAGGGAGGAAGCCGGGTTGATGTCGCTTTCCCGGAACTTTCGGAACTTTCGCCAGCCCCCCTTCCTCCTCGGCACGGGGAGGGGGGTGAAGCGGCGAACAGCGATGTACCTGCGGCACATCGCAGCCGCGGAGCCGGCTCGCGACGCGAGCCGCGCGCGCCGCGTGGTGGAGGGGGGCCGCCACATCGGACTCCCTTGCTGTGCTCCCCCCCCACCATTCTGCGCATGGTCCCCCTCCCCGTGCCGGGGAGGATTTTAAGTGGACATCCTCACCGCCATCGAAGGTCCCGTCGCGCGCCTGCGCCTCAACCGCCCCAAGGCCCTCCACGCGCTCAACACTGCGATGTGCCAGGCGATGCTCGACGCGCTCGATGCGTGGGAACGGGACGATTCCGTCCACATCGTCCTGCTCGACCATGCCGAGGGCCGCGGCTTCTGCGCCGGCGGCGACATCCGCATGATCGCTACCAGCGGCGCAGGCGACGGCACCGAAGCGGCGGACTTCTTCCGCACCGAATACCGGCTCAACCACCGGCTGTTCACCTATCCCAAGCCGATCATCGCCTTCGCGGACGGCATCGTGATGGGCGGCGGCGTCGGCATCTCGCAGCCGGCGCGGTTCCGGGTCGCGACCGAGAACACCAAATTCGCCATGCCCGAGACCGGCATCGGCCTCTTCCCGGACGTGGGCGGCGGCTGGTATCTGTCGCGCCTGCCCGGGCGGATGGGCGAGTATCTGGCACTGACCGGCCACCGGCTCGACGGCGCCGAATGCCTCGCGCTCGGCCTCGCCAGCCACTACCTCCCCGCCGAGGCGCTGGCCTCCGCCAAGGCGCAGATCACCACCGCGCCGGACAAGGCGCTGGCGATCCTCAACGACCTGTCGATCGAGGCCCCCATCGCCAGGATCCTCGCGCACTATGCGGACATCGACCGGCTGTTCGCGGGCGACAGCGTGGAGGAGATCTTCGCCGCGCTCGAAGCCGAGGACAGCGAGTGGGCCATGGCCACCCTCGCCACGCTGCGCACCAAGTCGCCCCAGGCCTGCAAGGTCTCGCTGCGGATCGTCCGCGAAGGCCGTGAGATGCCCGATTTCGCCGCCGAGATGGTCCAGGAATTTGCCGTCGCGACCCGCGTCTGCCGCCTGCCCGATTTCGCCGAGGGCGTGCGCGCGGTGATCGTCGACAAGGACAATGCCCCGCACTGGGCACCTTCCACCCCGGAAGCGGTGGACAGCGCCGCGATCGATGCCATCTTCGCCCCCCTGCCGCCCGCGCAGGCCTGGGCGCCCTGAACGGAGAACACCATGTCTTCCTATGAAACCCTCCTCGTCGAGCAGCGCGGCGCGGTGACGCTGATCACGCTCAACCGGCCCAAGGCACTCAACGCGCTCAACAGCCAGGTACTCAGCGAACTGCTCGACGTGATGCGTGCCTTCGATGCCGATCCGTCCCAGGGCTGCGCGGTGCTCACCGGCAGCGAAAAGGCCTTCGCCGCCGGCGCCGACATCAAGGAGATGCAGGCACAGGGCTTCGCCGACATGTATGGCCATGACTTCTTCGCCGGCTGGGATGCCTTCACCCGCACCCGCAAGCCGATCATCGCCGCCGTGTCGGGCTATGCGCTGGGCGGCGGCTGCGAGGTGGCGATGATGTGCGACTTCATCCTCGCCGCGGACACCGCCAAGTTCGGCCAGCCCGAGATCAAGCTGGGCGTCTCGCCGGGGATGGGCGGCTCGCAGCGGCTGACGCGGGCCGTCGGCAAGGCCAAGGCGATGGAAATGTGCCTCACCGGCCGGATGATGGACGCCGCCGAGGCCGAGCGCGCCGGGCTGGTCAGCCGCATCCTGCCCGCCGCCGAGCTGGTCGAGGAAGCGGTGCAGACCGCCGCGACCATCGCCGCGATGCCGCCGCTGGCGGTGAAGGCCAACAAGGAAATGGTCAACGCCGCGTTCGAGACGAGCCTGGCGCAGGGCGTGCACTTCGAGCGCCGCCTGTTCCACGCGCTGTTCGGCACCGAGGACCAGAAGGAAGGCATGACCGCATTCGTCGAGAAGCGTCCGGGGAACTGGACGGGGCGTTGAGGCACTGAACCACTCCCCCTCCCGCGTGCGGGAGGGGGCCGGGGGGTGGGCCCCCGGCATCCGCGACACCATCGCTTGTGGAGAGGGAGCGCCCACCCCCAGCCCCTCCGCCAAGCGGGAGGGGAGTACCTGAATGGCACGCGTAGCATTTATCGGCCTCGGCAACATGGGCGGCGGCATGGCGGCGAACCTCGCCAAGGCCGGCCACGACGTCCGCGCCTTCGACCTGTCGCCGGAAGCCTTGGAGCGCGCGAAGAAGGCCGGCTGCCTGCCCGCCGCCAACGCTGCCGAAGCGATCGCCGGCGCCGAGGCGATCGTCACGATGCTGCCCGCCGGTCGCCATGTCGAGGCGCTCTATACCGAGACGCTGCTCGACCATGCCGAGGCGGGCGCGATCCTGATCGACTGCTCGACCATCGACGTCGCCACCGCCCGCCGCGTCGCCGAAGCCGCGACCCAGCGCGGGCTGCTGGCGGTCGATGCGCCGGTGTCGGGCGGGATCGCCGCGGCGACTGCCGGCACGCTCACCTTCATGGTCGGCGGCGCCGTGGCGGCGTTCGCGCGCGCCGAGCCGTTTCTCGAGGACATGGGCAAGGCGGTGATCCATGCCGGTGCCAGCGGCGCGGGCCAGGCAGCGAAGATCTGCAACAACATGATCCTCGGCGCGACGATGGTCGCGACCTGCGAGGCTTTCGCGCTCGCCGAGAAATTGGGGCTGGATGAGCAGCGATTCTTCGACATCGCCTCGGTCTCGTCAGGCCAGAGCTGGTCGATGACGAGCTATTGCCCGGTGCCGGGTGTCGGTCCCGAAACGCCGGCGGATCGCGACTATCAGGGCGGGTTCGCCGCCCCGCTGATGCTCAAGGACCTCAAGCTGGCGCTGGAAGCCGCCGCCAGCGTCGGCGCGCAGGTCCCGATGGGCGAACGCGCCGAGCAGCTCTACGCCGCGTTTGTCGCGGGCGAAGGCGCCGGGCTCGACTTTTCCGGGATCATCAAGACACTGCGGTGAGGGGGGGGTGATCGCTCCCCACCAGCGTCATCCCGGCGAAAGCCGGGATCCATTGGGGTCTACGTCACACCTCTTTCCGGGACGTAAAGGCGACTGGATCCCGCCTTCCGCCGGGATGACGGAAGTCGGGAAGGGTTCACCCGCCCTTCGCCCGGCTGGCCAGCAGGTCCTGGGTCAGCACCTGCGGCAGCACCTCAGGCGCATCCTGCCCCGGCTTGTACCAGAGGTAGAGCGGCACGCCCGCCCGGTTGTGCGCCTCGATGAAGCGGCCGAGCGTCGCGTCGCCATTGGTCCAGTCGCCGACCAGCACCGCGACCTTGCCGTCGGCCAAGGCCTGCTCGACCGCGGCGGTCTCGACGACCGCCTTCTCGTTGACCTTGCAGGTCAGGCACCAGTCGGCGGTGAAATAGGCGAAGACCGGCCGCCCCTGCGCCCGCAGCTCGGCGAGCCGGGCTTCGCTGAACGGCTCGGCCCCAGCCATCGCCGCCGGCGCGCCCGCCGCGATCGGATGGACCAGCGCGACGCCGCCGAGCGCGAACAGCACCAGCGGCAGCGCCGGCAGCCAGGCATGGCTGCGGCCCTTCGCCTGCCGGGCACCCGCCCACCACAGGCCGAGCGTGGCGAGCAGCGTCGCCGCCAGCCCGATGGTCATGCCGTCCACCCCGGCCTGCTTGCCCAGCACCCAGGCGAGCGCCAGCGCGGTGAGGAACATCGGGATGGAGAGGATGTGCCGCATCGTCGCCATCCAGGCGCCGGGCTTGGGCAGCCTGCGGCGAAGCGCGGGGACGAAGCCGAGCAACAGGAAGGGCAGCGCGATGCCCAGCCCCAGCCCGCCGAAGATCGCCAGCCCCGCGAACCACGGCAGCACCAGCGCCGCCCCCAAGGCCGAGGCCATGAACGGCCCGGTGCACGGCGTGGCGATGAACGCCGCCAGCGCGCCGGTGGCGAAGGCGCCGCCATGCCCCTTGCTCGCCGCGCGGTTGACCACGGCCGGGGTGGTAATCTCGAACAGCCCGGCAAGATTGAAGGCGATCGCGGCGACCAGCAGCAGCAGCACGAGGATGACGCGCGGGTCCTGCAGCTGGAACGCCCAGCCTACCGTCGCCCCCGCCGCCCGCAGCCCGAGCAGCAGCCCGCCCAGGGCGAGGCACACCGCCACCACGCCGGCGGTATAGGCGAGCGCCTCGACGCGCGGGCTGCCGGCATCGTTGTTGGCCTTGGCGAGGCTCAGCGCCTTGAGGCTGAGGATCGGGAAGACGCAGGGCATCACGTTGAGGATCAGCCCGCCGAGCATCGCCGCGAAGAAGGCGCCGATCGCCGCGAGCCACAGCGTCGCGGCGGGCTTGGCCAACGGTACCACGCCGGGCTTGGCGGTCACGATCAGCCCCTGCCCGTCGATCGCCAGCACGCCGTTCAACGCGGCGGGCGCGGTGCGGGACTTGGTTTCGAGCACCAGCCGGTCGCCGTCGCGGGTGACGGCCTGCGGCGCGGCATAGTCGACTGCGTTGGCGGTCAGTGGGTAGAAATACGCGTCCTTCGCCGCCGCACCCGCCGGATAAG
This sequence comes from Sphingomonas sp. ABOLE, assembly GCF_003950455.1. NCBI lineage: Bacteria > Pseudomonadati > Pseudomonadota > Alphaproteobacteria > Sphingomonadales > Sphingomonadaceae > Sphingomonas > Sphingomonas sp. ABOLE. The sequence continues at coordinate 93,939 of NZ_QQWY01000018.1, read as the reverse complement.
GGACCGCGATCCGCAGCGTGCCGCCCTCGGCCTGGAAGGTCGCCGGCGTGTTCAGCGGCTTGGGCAGCTGGGCCCGCCAGCCGTCGAACTTCGCCCGCACGGCCGGATCGATCGTGCCGTCGCCGATCGTCAGGCTGGTCTCCAGCTCGGCCTTTTCGGGCACGCACAGCGTATCGGTGCACACGAGGTAGTCGAGCTTGAGCTTCACCGGCAGCACGCCCGTGGCGTCGGCGGGGATGTGCAGCGTCGTCAGCCGGACGAAGGTGCCTTCGTAGACATAGTTCATCAGCCCGGCGATCAGCAGCCGCTGCGGCACCGGATAGCGGAACGCATCGGCCGTGGCGCCGGCGGGCAGCGTCCAGTGCGCCTCGGCGGGAAGCCCGGCATCGCCGGGGTTCTGCCAATAGGCATGCCATTTCGGATCGGGGGTCGAAACCAGCGCCAGCGTCACGTCGCTGCCCGGCTTCGGGGTCGCCGTCTCGGCCACCAGCTCGCTGCGAACGTGGGGGCCCTTGGCGAACCCCTGTGCCATCGCGGGCATGCCCGACGCGAGGAGCAGCAGGAGCGACATCAAAGCGAAACGAAGCTGGGCCATGGCGCCGTCCTTGCCCAGTTCGCCGCGTTCGACAATAGCTGGGTGTACCAACGTCCCCCCGTGCCCGGAGCCGGCCCCGAATGAAATTGCTTGCCCCACCCGCCGCCCTCGCGCTGGCCACCACCCCCGCCCTCGCGCAGCAGAGCGCGCCTGCGCCTGCCGCTCCGGCCACGCCGCCCAAGCTGGTGGTGGTGATCTCGGTCGACCAGTTCTCCGCCGACCTGTTCGCCGAATATCGCGCGCAGTTCACCGGCGGCTTCGCCCGGTTGATGACCGGCGCGGTGTTCCCGGCCGGCTATCAGAGCCACGCCGCGACCGAGACCTGCCCGGGCCACTCGACCATCCTGACCGGCGACCATCCGTCGCGCACCGGCATCATCGCCAATGACTGGACGGACTTCGCCGCGCCGCGCGCCGACAAGACCGTCTATTGCGCCGAGGACGAGACCGTACCCGGCACGGACTCGAACCACTACACCGTCTCCGACAAGCATCTGAAGGTGCCGACGCTGGGCGAGTGGATGAAGCAGGCCGATCCCCAATCGCGCGTCGTCTCGGTCGCGGGCAAGGACCGCGCCGCGGTGATGATGGGCGGCCACAAGGTCGACGAGCTCTGGTGGTGGGACGGCAAGGCGTTCGTTTCGTACGCCGGCCGCACCGCCCCCGACGCCGTCACCCGGATCAACGCCGCGACCACTGCGCGGGTCGCCGAGGCGCAGCCTGCGCTCGACCTCCCGGCCTTCTGCCGCCCGCGCAGCCGCGCCATTCCGGTCGGCGGCAACAAGACCGTCGGCGACGGCCGCTTCGCCCGCGCGGCAGGCGACGCCAAGGCGTTCCGCGCCTCGCCCGAGCTCGACGATGCGGTACTGGCGCTCGGTGCCAAGCTCGCCACCGACATGAAGCTCGGCCAGCAGGGCCATACCGATCTGCTGATTCTGGGCGCCTCGGCCACCGATTATGTCGGCCACAGCTATGGCACCGAAGGCAGCGAGATGTGCCTGCAGCTGCTCTCGCTCGACCAGACACTGGGCCGCCTGTTCGAGGCGCTCGATCGCACCAAGGTGGACTATCAGGTGGTGCTGACCGCCGACCATGGCGGCCACGACCTGCCCGAGCGTCACCGCGAACATGCCGCGCCGACCGAGCAGCGCGTGACCCCCGAGGTGACAACCACCAGCATCAGCCGCACGCTCGCGGGCAAGCTGGGGCTGACCGGCCCGGTGCTGGTCGGCGGCCCGGGCGGCGATGTGTACGTCACGCCGTCGGTGCCGCAGGCCAAGCGCGCCGCGGTGCTGGCCGATGCGGTGAAGCTCTACACGGCGAACCCGCAGGTGCAGGCGGTGTTCACCCGCGCCCAGATCGAGGCGACGCCGATCGCGCACACCCCGCCCGAGACCTGGAGCCTGCTGGAGCGCGCCCGGGCTTCCTATGATCCGCAGCGTTCGGGTGACCTGATCGTCGCGCTGAAGCCGCGGGTCACGCCGATCCTCGATCCGGTGGGCGGCTATGTCGCGACGCATGGCAGCTTCTGGGACTATGACCGTCGCGTGCCGATCCTGTTCTGGCGCAAGGGGATGACCGGCTTCGAACAGCCGCTGTCGGTGGAGACGGTCGACATCGCGCCGACGCTAGCCGCGCTGATCAAGGTGCCGGTGCCGGTGGAGATTGACGGGCGCTGTTTGGATATCGATGCTGGGGTGGCGGACAGCTGCAAATAACCTCCCTCCAATCCCCCTCCCGCTTGCGGGAGGGGGCCCCAAGCGGGAAGGTCAGCGCTTCTCGAACGCGCGCATGCCCGTCAGCCGGTTGTTCGCCACCATGATCCGCCCGCCGGACAGATCCGCGACGAAGGCCGGATCCACCGGCGCCCCCGGCGCCAGGCCGGCGGTGTTGCCCTCCACCCGCAGCCCGTCGGTCGGATAGGTCCGCGCTTCCGCCGCGACCACGATCAGACCCGAGCGATTCTCCTTGTCCCGCCCCTGCACGAACATGTTCTGCGCGATCGTGCCCGTGCCGCCCTCGGACAGGTCGACCATGTAGTTGGTCTTGCGCCCCGCACTGTCGTCGAAGCTGTTGCCGGTGATCGCCACGCGGCGCGCGCGCAGCTTGACGTAATGGCCGCCGGTGCCGCGCTCGAAGCGGCTATGGGTGATCGTCACCAGCCCGTCGACGGACAGATAGACCGAATGCGAACAGTTCGGCGATTCGTCGCACTGGCCGAGCCCGGCGAAGCTCGACCGGTCGATGGTGATGCTGCGCACCGTCGGGTGCCCGCCGCCAAGGATGCCCTCCTGGCTGTCAAGGAAGATGGAGCGCGTGACGGTCAGGTCGCCCATCTCGATGCGGATGCCGGCGCCGTTGCCGTCGCGCACGCGGAACTTGCGGAAGACCACGCCCTCCACCGCCGATCCGCGCCCGCGCAGCACGAACGCCGCCTTGTCCTCGCACACCACGCGCTCGAAGATCGCGGTGCCGGGCCGCACCGCCTTGTAGGTGATCCGGCCGGCGGCCTGCACCACGCACTCGTGATAGGTGCCGGGCGCGATCAGGATCGTCGCGGTGCCATCGCGCACTGCCGCCACCGCCGCGGCGAGCGTCGGATAGCCCAGCCCCGTCTCGGCGATGGTGAACGGCGCGGCGGCGGCGAGCGCGAGCAAGAAGAGCGACATGCCCGCACCTTGCCACGCCGCTCCTTAAAAATACGCCGATGCGCAAACGTGCACATTCGCCGCTTGTGCGCCGCAACGAAGCATTGCAGCATGCAGCCAATCGGTCACGCGGGCGTTTGGGAGCTTCGATGGGATCACTGGGGGCGTTCGACGAGATTTGGGGGCATGGCGGTCCGGAGGCGCCGCGCGAGGCGTTCATCGCGCTGTCGCAATGGATCGCGGACACGCCCCCCGAAGAGCTGCAACGCCGCCAGCACTCCGCCGAGGCCGCCTTCCGCCAGCTGGGTATCACCTTCGCCGTCTATGGCGACAGCGACGCCGCCGAGCGCATCATCCCCTTCGACATCGTGCCGCGCATGTTCCTGCAGCGCGAATGGCAGAAGCTGAGCGAGGGCCTGGTCCAGCGGGTGGAGGCGATCAACGCCTTCCTGGAAGACATTTACGGCGCCCGCCGCATCCTCGACGAGGGGATCCTCCCCCCCGAGCTGATCCTGCACAACGAGCAGTTCCGCCCCGAAGTCGCCGGCATCCGCCCGCCGCACGGGGTGTGGGCGCATATCTGCGGCATCGACCTGGTTCGCACCGGCGCCGACGAATTCTACGTGCTGGAAGACAATGCCCGCACGCCCTCGGGTGTCTCCTATATGCTGGAGAATCGCGAGGCGATGATCCGGCTCTGCCCCGAGCTGTTCCGCGATTTCCGCGTGGCGCCCGTCGACAGCTATCCCGACATGCTGCTGGAGACGATGCGCTCGGTGGCGCCGCTCGGCCGCGCGCGGCCGGTTTGCGTCGTGCTGACGCCGGGGCATTTCAACTCCGCCTATTACGAGCACAGCTTCCTCGCCGATTCGATGGGGGTCGAACTGGTCGAGGCCGCCGACCTCGTGGTCGACGACGACGTGGTCTATATGGAGACGATCGCCGGCAGCGTGCGGGTCGACGTGATCTATCGCCGCATCGACGACGACTTCCTCGATCCGCTGGTCTTCCGCCCGGACTCGCTGCTCGGCGTGCCCGGGCTGATCGCCGCGTACCGCGCCGGCAATGTCGCGCTGCTCAACGCGCCCGGCAACGGCATCGCCGACGACAAGGCGATCTACAGCTACATGCCCGAGATCGTCCGCTTCTATTCGGGCGGCGAGGCCAAGCTGCCCAATGTCGAGACCTGGCGCTGCCGCGAGCCGCAGGCGCTGAAGTACGTGCTCGAGCATCTGCCCGAGTTGGTGGTGAAGCTGGTCGACGGCTCGGGCGGCTATGGCATGCTGGTCGGGCCGACGGCCACGAGCGAGCAGATCGAGACCTTCCGCGCCGCGCTGATCGCCGAGCCCCACCGCTACATCGCGCAGCCGACACTCGCGCTGTCCACAGTACCGACGCTGACCGAGAAGGGCCTGGCCCCGCGGCATGTCGACTTCCGGCCCTTCGTGCTGACCGGCAGCGACAAGGTGCGCGTCGTCCCCGGCGGGCTTACCCGCGTGGCGCTGCGCGAGGGATCGCTGGTGGTGAACTCCAGCCAGGGCGGCGGCACCAAGGACAGCTTCGTCCTGCTGGGGGACGCGGCATGAGGGGGTATCCGCACGCCGCAGTCTGCGCTCCCCTTCCGCTTGCGGGAGGGGTCGGGGGAGGGGCGGGATCGTTCCAGCGCTTCTTCCACGTCAGTCTCTCCCCTAGCCCCTCCCGCAAGCGGGAGGGGAACCTCAAAGAGACCATCGCATGATGATGCTCTCCCGCACCGCCGCTGCGCTCTATTGGCTCGGCCGCTATGTCGAGCGCGCGGACTTCATCGCGCGGCTGGTGGAAGCCACCATCCGCCTCGACGCGCTCTCCGCCCGCCCGGCAGGCGAGGCCGCATGGCAGAGCGCGCTCACCGTCAGCTATACCGACGCACTCTTCGCCGAAACCGGCCACCCGGCCACCCAGGCGCATGTCGCCCGCTTCCTGACGCTCGAGGCCGACAACCCCGGCTCGATCACCCGCTGCCTGGAGATGGCGCGCAACAATGCCCGCGCGGTGCGCACCGCGCTCACCCGCGAGGCGTGGACCGCGATCAACCGCGCCTGGTGGCTGTTCGCCAACCGCGCCTCGACCGGCGGCGCCACCGAGACGCTCAACCTGGTCGAGCAGGTCAAGGGCGAGACGCGCGGCTTCGAAGGCGCGATCCACCGGATGATGCGCAACGAGGCGACGCTGCTGATCCAGCTCGGCGCCGCGATCGAGCGGGCGGACAACACCGCGCGGCTGGTCGACGTGAAATACCATCTGCTGCTGCCCGCCGGCGAGAGCGTCGGCGGCGCGGTGGATCGCGACCAGTGGACGACGATCCTCCAGACCGTTTCCGCCGTCACCGCCTATCGCTGGCTCTATTCGGAAGGGCTGCGACCGGACAACGTGATCGACCTGCTGGTCAGCCGAGCCGAGCTGCCGCGCAGCCTCGCGGCCTGCGTGGAGGAGACGGTGACCTTGCTCAGCGCGCTCGCCAAACGCACGGGCTTGCAGGGCGAGGCCGATCGCATGGCCCGCGCGCGCCTCGCCCGCGTCCAGAAGGCGCGCACGCCCGACATCATCGTCGGCGGCCTGCACGAATATCTGGAGAATTTCATAACCGAGAACGCGCTGCTCGACGGCGCGATCGCTCGCCAGTTCCGGTTCCTCTGATGCGCATCGCCGTCGAACACCGCTCGGTCTACCGCTTCACCCAGCCCCAGGCGCGGATCGTCCAGATGCTGCGGCTGACGCCGTGCGACACCCAGCACCAGACGGTGGTGAGCTGGATGGTCGGGGTCGATTGCGACGCGCGGCTGCGCGATGCGGTAGACGGCTATGGCAACGCCGTGACCATGCTCTACGCAGAGGGCCCGATCGAGGCGATCGAGATCGCGGTCACCGGCGAGGTGCTGACGCAGGACAATGCCGGGGTGCTGCGCGGCACGCCCGAGCCGCTGCCCCCTGCCCTGTTCCTGCGCACGACCCCGCGCACCGCACCGAGCCCTGGCCTGACCGCCTTCGCGGCCGATGTAAGTGCCGGCACCAGCGATCCGATCGAGCGGCTGCACCGGCTCAACCAGGCGCTCCACGCGCGCTTCCGCTGCGTGCCCGACGTGCCGGATACGGGGCTGACCGCAGCCGAAGCCTTTGCCGGCAAGGCGGAAGCGTCGCGCGACGTGGCGCAGATGTTCGTCTCCGCCGCGCGCACGCTGGAGGCGCCGGCCCGCTACGTCTCGGGCTACCACCTCGACGGCAACGCCCAGTGCGCGCCGCACGCCTGGTGCGAGGCCTTTGTACCGGGGCTAGGCTGGGTGGCGTTCGATCCGGTTACCGGATTGTCGCCCGATGACGGCTATGTGCGCGTCGCGGTCGGCCTGGATTCGGAGGGTGCCGCGGCGGTAGCCGGGCACCGCATCGGCCATGGCGAGGAACAGCTGGCGGTGGACCTGCATGTCGATCGGCTGGGGAACGAGGAATAGGTAGCAGCGATGGCCTCGCGGCGCCCGCAACAGCGTCATCCCGGCGAAAGCCGGGATCCAGTCGCCTCTCGCTAGCAGCAGGAGCCGCAACGAATACCCCAATGGATCCCGGCTTCCGCCGGGATGACGGCTTTGATCAAGCTACGCCCGTCAAGCCAGCACCGCCGCCATCGCGTTCGGCATCGCGCCCACCGCGTCTTCGTCGACGAGCAGCGACCAGCCGGTCGGCCCGAGCACCTCGATCGGGCGATAGCGCGTCTTGTACGCCATCCGCGCGCTGCCCTTCACCCAATAGCCGAGATAGACATAGGGCAGCCCCGCCGCGCGGGCGCGCAGGATGTGGTCCATGATGATGTAGTTGCCCATACCGGACCGCGTCTCGTCGTCGGTGACGAAGAAGCTGTAGATCATCGACAGGCCGTCGCCCTGCTGGTCGGTGATGCATGCCCCCACCAGCCGGCCGCGCTGGCCGTCGACCGAAGGCTCGCGATATTCGACGACATAGGAGCTGACCGGCGACTGCTCGACCATGTCGGCATAGTCGCTCTCGTCCATCGCCGCCATGCCGCCGCCGGGGTGGCGCGAATCGAGATAGCGCTTGAGGAGTTCGTACTGCTCGCCGGTCGCCCAAGGCTTGCAGGCGGTGACTTCGAGATCGCTGTAGCGCTTGAGCAGCTTGCGCTGCGTGGCGTTGGGCTCGAACCCGTTGGCCACCACCCGCACCGAGGCGCAGGCGGTGCAGCCCGCGCAGCTCGGCCGATAGGCGACCGACTGGCTACGGCGAAAGCCGATGCGGCTCAGCGCATCGTTGAGTTCGCCGGCATGGTCGCCCGACAGTTCGGTGAAGATCTTCCGTTCCTGCCGCCCGGGCAGATACGGGCAGGGCGACGGGCTGGTCACGAAGAAACGCGGGAAACGTGATAATGCGGTCACCGCTCAGCCGTCCTCTGCTCCATCGGGCCGTCCCGATCGGCCCCTCTTACGCCGTTATGGGGTTGGATTTGGATGATGAAAAGCGCGTTTACCATCAATCAGGGCCATTCCCGCGCCATCGGCTTTCCCGGGTGACGCGGAACGGGACAATTCGGTTCCGCAGTAACCATGGTTCGCGGCAAAGCGGGATCGGAGGCGCGCCGAAAGCATCCGATGCCAGATGCAGCGCGGCAGCTTCGCGACTCGATTCGCTCAGTCGAGCTTGCCGAGTCCCAGCGCATCGAGCGCCGTCCCGACACCGTCCTCCGCAAGGATTGCCGCCCCCGCCACTCGCGCCTGCTCGGCAATGGTGGCGCTCGCCAGCAGCCGCGCGATCGCGGCCGATGCACGCGCGGCGGTGTAGCGGCGCTTCGGCAGCGACAGGCCCAGCCCGGCGCGCACAATCCGCGCGGCATTGTCGAACTGGTCGCCGAAGATCGGGCAGACAAGTTGCGGCGCGCCGGCGCGGATTGCCTGGGCCGTGGTGCCGATGCCGCCATGGCCGATCACCGCCGCTGCGCGCGGGAAGATCTGCGAATGCGGCGCATAGCCCGCCACGAGCACGGTATCGCCGGCAAGGTGCCGGTGCCGCTCCAGCAGATCATCGCCGACCAGCAGCACCGCCCGCCGCCCCAGCCGCCGCGCCGCCTCGGCGCTCGCCGCGTAGAAGCCGTCCTCGGCATAGACCGCCATGCTGCCCAGCGTGAAGACGAGCGGCGGCGGCCCTGCCTCCAGAAAGGCCTCGATCTCGGCGGAGAGCCCCTCCCCTGCGAACCCGCCATCGTAGAAGACGAAGCCGGTCTGCGCGAAGCTCGGCGGCACATCGCCGGGCGCGGGTGCGAACGCGGGCGACCACAGCCCGATCGCCCGCTCCACCGCCAGCGGCCCGGACAGCATCTCGTTGCCCGTGAAGGGCGGCGCGCCGGCGGCCGCGCGCAGTGCAGCGAAAGGCTTGAGCCCCGTGGCATAGCGCCGCTCGGCGAGCTGCAGCAGCGGCCGCACCGCGCCCGCGCCGAACCAGCGGCGCAACGTCACCAGCGCCGTCTCGCCGCGCGTGAGCACCGGCGGGTCCTCCGCCGAGAGCAGCGTGATCGGCTGGAGCAGCGCGGAGGCGAGCCGCACCCCCGCCGCCTGCGCCGCGATCCGCGCGTGGACCGAGAAGCTGCTGGCGAGCACCAGGTCCGCGCCCGCGACCACCGGCTTCAGGTCCGCCAGCGTCTCCTCGGCATAGGGCACCAGCACGCGGTTGATGATGAAATCGAAATCGGTGGCGATGGCCCGCGCGATTGCGCCCTCGTCCATGCCGGTGTCAGCGATCAGCTGCGACCCGTCGGGGCGGATGGGATGGAATTCGATGTCGTGCCGCTCGGCGATCGGCCGCACCGACTCCGCGCCCGCGAACACGGGCGTGTGGCCGCGCGCCTGCATGCCGAGCGCCAGTGCGATGAACGGGTGCACGTCGCCCAACGTGCCCAACGTTGCCAGTACCACCCGCATGTGGTTGCGCCCCTCTGTCGGAAGCAGGGGTCGCAGGGCGCGCGCGCTGCGTCAATCGAGATCCTCCCCGGCACGGGGAGGGAGGCGATTCGCGCCAGCGAACGGTGGAGGGTGCCTCCACACCGGACTCCCCCGCTGTGCTCCCCTCCACCACCGCCTTCGGCGGCGGTCCCCCTCCCCGTTCCGGGGAGGATCTGAAGCTTAGTACGCGCGCGCGACCAGGATCCGCTCGACCGCCGGCTTGCCGGTGAAAAGGCAGCTACCCTCCGCCGGTACCGCACCGCCGGGCACGTTGCGGAAGGTCAGCTTGAGCGCCTTGAGCCGCTCGACCACCGCGTCCAGCTCGGCGCCGGTCGGCTTGGCCCAGTTCACCTCGGCCCAGCCGGGGAACTTCTCCGAATCGGCGAACATCGCGGCCAGACCGTCGAAGTCGGTCACGTCGCGGCGGATGTTGCTCTCCAGCCGGTCGCGCGCGTCGAGATACAGGCCCTGCTGGATGCTCTCGAGAATCGCCGCCGCTTCGGCCACGAAATCGCCGCGCGGCATGATCCGCGAATCGAGCTTGCCGTCCTCGCGGTAGAGCTTGTCGCGCTGGATCACCGAGACATTGCCGCCGGCGACGTCGCGCCCGCCGACCTCGATCACGATCGGCGCGCCCTTCTTCACCCAGCCCCAGCGCTTGGTCTGCGCCTTGACCGCCTTGAGATCGAGCAGCGCGCGCACCGGTTCGCCGAGTGCGCTCAGCTTGGCGAGCTCGGCCTGGAGCGACTTGCAATAGTCGATCGTCGCCGCGTCCTCGGGCTGGTCGCGCAGCATTGGCACGATCACGATCTGCCACGGCGCCACCATTGGCGGCACGCGCAGGCCGTCGTCATCGCCGTGCACCATGATCAACCCGCCGATCATGCGGGTGGAGACGCCCCAGCTGGTCGTCTGCGCCAGCTCGAACTGGCCTTCCGAGTTCTGGAACTTGATGTCCTGCGCCGAGGAGAAGGTGGTGCCGAGGAAGTGCGAGGTGCCGGCCTGCAGCGCCTTGCCGTCCTGCATCATCGCCTCGATCGAGAAGGTCGAGACAGCGCCCGGGAAGCGCTCATTCTCCGGCTTCTCGCCCGCGATCACCGGCATCGCCAGGCAATCCTCGGCGAAGCTGCGATAGACCTCGAGCATCTTGAGCGTCTCTTCCTGCGCCTCTTCCACCGTGGCATGGGCGGTATGCCCTTCCTGCCACAGGAATTCGGCGGTGCGCAGGAACATGCGGGTGCGCATTTCCCAGCGGACGACGTTCGCCCACTGGTTGATCAGCACCGGCAGGTCGCGCCAGCTCTGCACCCAGCGCGACATCGCCGCGCCGATCACCGTCTCCGAGGTGGGGCGGACGACCAGCGGCTCTTCCAGCTTCGCCTCGGGATCGGGCACCAGCCGGCCGTCCTTCTGGACGAGGCGGTGGTGCGTGACGACCGCCATTTCCTTGGCGAAGCCGTCGACATGCTCGGCTTCCTTCTCGAAATAGGAAAGCGGGATGAACAGCGGGAAATAGCAATTCTCGTGCCCCGTCGCCTTGATGCGATCGTCGAGCAGGCGCTGGATACGCTCCCAGATGCCATAGCCCCAGGGCCGGATGACCATGCAGCCGCGCACACCCGAATCCTCGGCCATGTCGGCTTCGCTGATGACGGTCTGGTACCATTGCGCGAAATCGCCATCGCGCGTGACGGAAAGGGCGTGCTTGATCATGCCCCAGCGCTTAGCGCCTGGGCGCGCCGACGCAAGGGCCGGCGCGCCCGGGCTTCATACCGCGAGCGACCCCACCGGCGAATCGGCGTCGACCGGATTGCCGAAGCTGTCGAACGGGATCAGCGGCTTGCGCCCGATCCGCAGCAAATCCCGAGAGGGCTGGTAGCGCTGTTTTTCACCGAAGCGCAGGGCAACCTCCCGCACCCGACCGAATTTGCCGCGCGGCTTGCCAGTCAGCAGCTGGGCATGCTCGATCCGCAGCCCCCAGCTCGGCAGCTCGGGCAGATCGGCATCGATCCGGGTGCACAGGTTGAACAGCTGGACATGGTTGCGGTGACCGTGCCCCGGCAGCTTGCTGCGGAAGGTCAGGCAATTGGGCTCGCTGATGAAAGTGTTCTGCGCGAGCAGGAAGTTGCGATGGCCATGCTGAAACTGGCCCATCTCGAAGCCATGCCCGGTCTTGCGGAGGGTAGACAGCGCCATGACGAAATCGGTCATCGTCTTGGCCCGCTCCACCGGTGCGCTGGTCTGATCCCGGCTGAAGGGCTCGAGCAGCACGCCCGACCCGCTCGCCGCGTCGAAGCTCTTGACGAAGCGATACTCTCCGGGCTGCCCCCCGCCCTGCAGCTGAAGGATGTCGTCGGGCAGGATCTCGTTCTGGCCCGCGGGACTCGCGATCCGGAAGTCCGTACCGTTGGTGGTGATCACCGAATTCGGCAGCAGCCGCACGCCCCCCTGGGTCAGGAACAGCTGTGCCGTCGGCCCTTCGGCATGGTAGCGGAACACCGTCGTGTTGCGCATGCCGCGCTGGTTGGGCCGTTGCACCCCGCCCTGCTGCATAAAATCGACATGAAAGATCGCGTAGCACATGATCTCGTCGCCGGGCGACAGCGTACCGGCGAGATCTCCCTCGACGACGATCCGGCGCGTGACGGGATCCGCCAGAAACAGCTGATAGGGCTTGGGTCCGGCACTGGCACCGGACACGATCCGGACCTGGAGGTCCCAGATCTTCTTCATCGGCGACAGGCCGCCTGCATCGCGCACGGTGATGGCGGTGTGGCCCTGCCCCTCGCGGGCAACCGACTCCACGATCAGCGTCGGCGGCAGATGGAGCCGGATGGGCGCCGGCTCGCCGATCACTGCGTCATAGCCGTCGATGACGACATCGTCATACCCCGGACCGCCCTGGAACGCATCCGTCGTCAACTTCGCAGTCACGTTCCGGTACAGACGGGGCGCCATGGGCGCAGCCCCCTCGAACAGCGTCTCCAGCAGGTAGAAGCCATGGCCGAGATAGGGCAGTGGCGGGAGGATGTCGCGCTGCCGCGGGTCGCCCTTGAAGAGGTTCAGGCCGATGCTGCGCCCCGCCGCGCTCCTTTCGCCGTACATGCGCTCGCGATCGAGCAACTGGCATCCGAAAAAGCCCACCTGGGTGCCGGGCACCCCCATGATCCTGGGGAATTTCGACATGTCGACCGTCACGCCGTGGAAGTGCACCCGCCGAGCCAGGATGCCCCAGCGAGGGTCGGGGAGATAGCGGTCGGTGCGCGTGATCATCACCTGATCGGGGCGCAGCCCCTCGGCCGGCTTCACTTCGATGACGCGCGCATTGTCGATCGGGCCCATGCCGGGCAGCCTGTTGAGATCCTCCACATAGCGACCGGCCCGTGTGAGGATCAGCAACCCGCCATTGCCCACACCGCGGTTAGTCAAGCCGCGGGCGATCGTCCTCCACGGCGCGGCCTGGGTGCCGGCCGCGCCGTCGTCCCCGTCGACCGGATCGACGTAGCGCATCGGCCGTTTCGCATCGAGACTGCGATCGACATTGATGACCAGCGGCAACTCGATCCGCCGTTCCAGGCCGTGCTCGCCGCGCAGATAGCAATACAGGATCGCGTCGCCCGCCGTCACCGGTCCTTCGCCGGCGCCGATCTCCACCGAGAAGCCGATCGATCCCTGCGGCGCCATGCGCCCGTCGTACATTCGAACCGGCGTCTGGTTGACGCTCCAGTCGGTGACGGTGACCGTGTTTCCCTCCAGATAGAACACGGCCTCCTTGAAATAATTGATCTCGCTGCTGTCGGCAGACTGGGGCGGCAGGCCCAGCGCGGTGATGCGAATGCCTTCGCCATGGATCCACTGGCCGGGCGCCGCCGAGAAGCCGCCGATGAAGCGCTCGTCGGGTACCAACGTGCCCCGCGCCACTTCGCTCTGCGCCGGCGCCGTGCCGCCGCTGCCAGCGGTGCCGTCCCAGTTTCGCCCGGGCCGCAGACCGTTGCCGCGCCCGCCGCGGCTGCCCTGATCTGCGGAACTTGCCGCGCCCGAACAGGCGGCAGGCGCGAATGAGCCGATCAGCAGCCCGCCGACCGCGGACCTACGCGTGACGTCGATCACTAGCTTCTCCCTATGGTTGGGCAGAAACGGTCAGTGCGTGCCGGCACCAGCCGCCGTCATTCCCCCTGGGATAGGATCTCCCCGATCCCGCAGGCGCGCCCTGTAGAGCGTCGCCAGAGACAAGCCGAACAGAATCACGAAGAGCGGATCATTGTCGCTCTGCGCCAGCACGAGCCGGGTCGAAATCAGTACCGCCAGCGATATCGCGATCGCGAACTCGGCAGGAAAGGGTGATGTCGCGTCGCGCAAGCCTGCGCGGAACAGGCTGACGATAGAGAGCAGCAACGTCCCCATCCAGGCGAGGAAGCCGAAAACGCCGACGTCGGCGCAAAGCGCGACGAGCCCGAGATCGATCGTCAGCGTGCCGTCCGGCGTGCGCCAGTTGATCGCGCCACCGCCCTGCCCCGGGCCATAGCCCAGCAGCGGCCGGCGCGCGATCACGGGCACGGCCATGTGAAATTGTGCGCTACGCGCATCGGTGCTTGCCTGTGCCGCGCCGCCGCCCAGCACGCGGATGTGGATCGCCGGCACGAATATCACCGCCAGCATCAGCGCAACCATCAGCGCGGGGTAGATCATCGTCGCGGAAATGCCGATCATGTCCCCGCGGGCGTGACGCCAGCGGTGGATGCCCCAGCACAGCCCGAACAGCGCGTGCGCCGCGATGAACCCGACGAGCGAAAGGCGTGCGGTCGACAGCACCGCAGAGTACAGGATGAAGGCGTCGAACGCGACCCACATCAGCCGCATCGGCCAGGTCTTCGCGTTGAGAATCCGGAACAGGATGAAGGGGGTGGTCAGCGCGAGCAATTCGCCATAGGCGAGCGGAGTCGTATAGGTGGTGATCACGCGGTAGGCGCCACGGATGTGCGGCTGAATCAATTGCTGCAGCACCGCATCCTCGATGCGGAGGAAGCTGGGGATGTGCCCCAGCCACAGCACGTGCTGCGTGCGCGCCTCGAGAACGCCGATCACCATCAGCGCGAACACCACCAGGGCGAGCCGGTTGACCAGCCACGGCACGCTCTTGCCGCCCGGCCCGAACAGCCAGATCGTGGCGAAGCATATCGCGGTCGAGGTGAAGGTCATATGGACCCAGCGCCCGATCGTTTCCCCCGGCGCGACCGAGAAGATCGTCGCCAGAAACTGGATGATGAAGAAACCGATCAGCAGGCGCGACAGCCAGGGCGAAGCACGCAACACCTCCGCCACCTGCTGCCGGAAGGGCTTGGAGATCGACAGGCATATCATCAGGATCGCGGTCAGCACGAAACCGAAAAGGCGACGCATCGAGATCCAGGGCAGACCGCCCACCGCGATCGCCAGATAGTTGGGCCAGGCGATGAAGACGATCACGAACGCGGCGTATACACGGGTGAGCGCGCGAGTCGGCGCGGTCCTCGCTTCGGGCAGCGCCCATACCACCAGCATCGCAAGCAGCGCGAGCGGCGCCGCCGCGCCCACCAGCAGCGAAGGCGGCAGGATCGCGACGAGAACGCCGTAGACGATGGCGAGCAGGACGATGCCGGTGAGCAGCGCCAGCTTGCGCAGCGCAACCGACCAACCGGGCCGTTCCGGATGATAGACGGGCAGCACGTCACGGCCCGGACGCAGCAGCGCCCGGAATGGCGCGTCCAGGCGCAGGGCACCGCGGCCGAGGGTCATCTTCGAACGTCGCACGGCCCCTGCCAACCAAGCCTCCTCAGAAAATCGGAACGCCAAGGCGCCGGACTGCTATCATGGACGCCAGCCGCAAGAACAGCAACGGGCCCAAGATCGCAATCGCCGCGCCCAGCGCACCATAAGGCGGAATGAAAATCAACGAGAGAACCGTACCGATCACCGCCGAGATCGTCGTCAGGACGACGGTGAGGCGTTCGCGGCTCGCCATCATCAGCACGCTGCCGCTGGCGGCGAAGACCAGGCTGAACACCTGGCCCAGCACCATGATCTGCATCGCAGTGGCACCGGCGGTGAACTGTGCACCGAAAATCCGCATGATCCACTGCGGCACGACCAGCACCGCCAGCGCGAGCGGCGCCGAGATGAGAATGAGGCCGAGGATGGTCAGCCGGAGGATACGGCCGATCCGGCGCAGGTCGCCCTGCCGATAGGCGACGGCGAATACCGGCTGCAGAATCGTCTCCGAGGTCGCCGAAAACAGCTTCAGCGTCGCGGCGATCTGGTAGCCGACACGGAACAGCCCCGCCTCGGCCGGGCCGTGCGTCGCGGCGAGCATGATCGTCGCGAACCAGTCGGTGAACACGTTGTTGAGGTTGGCGACGAGGATCAGGAAGCCGGGCTTGAGCAGCGATTCCTCCAGCGGGACGCGCGGCTGCCAGCTTCGCACCGCCCGCGTATAGAGGAAGGTCGCCAGCGCCGCGGTGATCAGCCAGCCGATCAGATAGAGCTGCGAGGGGAACACCGCGCTCACCGGCACGCCCATCACCAGCACGACGGCGAGCACCAGGCTGCCGAACGACGTCGTCAGCGGCCCGTCGATGAACTGCGACAGACCGATCCATTTCACTCCGCGCAACACGGTGGAAAGCAGCCGGCAATAGACCATGATGGGAATGATCAGCGAGAGTACCATCAGGCTCTTCGCCATCGCCGGGCTGCCGATCAGGTCGACCGCGATCTGCCAGTGGAACAGGACGATGACCGTCGTCAGCGCGAGCCCGGCGGACGTGCCCATCAGCAACGCATGCCGCGCCGCAGCACGCGCCCGCCCGGTCTGGTCGAGCGCGAGATGGACCGACACCGAGCGCACCAGGATAGCGTCCAGGCCGAGCAGCGACAGCGTCACGCACAGCTGCACCGTGGTCAGCGAGGTGCCGAAGGTGCCGACGCCCGCGGCCCCGGCAATGCGCGCCAGCAGGAAAGTAAAAAGAAAACTGGTGGCGGCACCGAGGCCCTTGACCCCGAAGCCCACCACCATTTGGCCGCGCACGCCGCGCAGATGAAAGTTTTCTAACTTCAAAGCGAGCGCCCCCAAGAAACTGCCCCGCGCTTAAGACAAGCTATCGCACGGGGCAACCCACCCAGAGACGGTCCGTTTTTAGCCGTGGTACAGGTCGAGCGCGGCCAGCCGCGGCGTGGTCAGCATCGAGAAGGGCGACGTGCTCGTGTAGCGCGACCCGCTCGCACTGGCGTTGGCCAGCGCGGTCGCCAGCGGCGAGACCGAGGTACCGGTCGTGCCGAAGGCGCTGACGAGGCTCAGCGTCGCCGGCGAGGCCATCGCACCGCCCCAGGCGGTGCTGCCCGCCAGCGTCGCGGCGGTGTCCGCCACGCCCTTCGCCACCATCGCCTTGAGCGTTTCCGCCGCGGTCGCCGGCTGGCTCACCGTGCCGCCGGCATTGAGCGCCAGGATCTGCGCCTGGCTGAACGCCGTCTCGCGCATCTCGACATCGCCGACCGCGCCGCTGAACGCTGCGGTGAACGGGCTGCCGACGTAGAGGCCCCAATATTCCTGCTGGCGCGTGCTGCCGGACATAGTGGCGCTGCCCACCGCCTTCCCGTCGACATAGAGCGTCGAGGTGCCTTCGCTCTGATAGCTCAGCGCGATCTTGTGCACCGCAGTATCGGTGATCTTGGCACCGCTCGTCGTCATGGTGGAGGTGACGCCGGCGTCGTTGGTCATCGTGAAGGTCAGCTCGCCGTCGGCACGCAGCGCGATGTTCCAGCTCTTGTAGATGCCGATGATCTGGCCGGCCGGCGCGGTCTGGCCGTCGCGCTTCATGTCGAAGTTCAGCGTGAAGGCCGAAAGGTTGAAGAGCTGCCGCGACGTGCCGCGCGACAATTCCATGCCCGCCCCGGTCTTGACGCTCAGCATGCCGTTTTTGATCCGGCTGGCAGCGAGCGGTGCCACCGTCTCGTCGGTGCTCCACTCCGAGGCGTCGACCACGCCCTTGGCACCGAACGAAAGATCGAGCAGCAGCCGCGGCAATGCTGCGGGCTTCGGGGCGGCGAGTTGCTCTGCGACCTCTTTGGTAAACTGGCTGGCAGCTCCGGCCAGGTTCTTGCCGGTGTGGTAGCCCACCTTGAACGGCGCATTGTCGTACATCAGGCCGGCGATCGTCGCCTTGCTGCCCTTGTTGAGATCGGCGATCTGCCGAACGATCGCCGGATTCTTGACCAGTTCGATATTCTGCTGGGCCGTGACGTTGTTGGTGCCTTCCATGAGAATCGCGTCGGTCAGGTTGTTGGACACCGTGCCCGAAACATTCTCGATGCGGATCCAGGTCGACTTCTCGTCGGTGATCGACGTGATCGTGTTGTTGGTGACCTTGGCACCCTGAGTATTCTCCAGGTTGATGCCGTGATACATCCCGCTCAGATAGATCAGATTGTTATCGATCGTGACGTTCTTGAACGGCATCGTGCCGACTTCGTCCTGCATGTAGAAGCCCTGCGTACCACGGCCGTTCCCCTGGAGGACGACATTGTTCGTGATCGAGATGTTGCTGCTGCCATAGGCGCGGCCCATCGTCATGAACTGAATCGCATCGGGATGCTCGTCGTTGACCGGGTATAGCCCCTCGAAGCGATTGTCGTCGATGACGACGTTCTTCATCTCGGAAAAGTTGCTGTGATCGCGCCGGTTTTCGAGGAAGCTGTTCCCGCGCACGAGCATCGTGTCGACGCCGCGCACGTCGAGACCAATAACGAAATGGTCGATGGTGGAATTGATCAGCTTGTTGTTGGTGCCGCCGCGAATGGCGAGGCCGTAGCCGAGTGCGTTGCTGGGATCACCGGTGCCGCCGCTGAAATGCACGCCGTCGATGGTGATGTTGCTCGACGACAGGACCCGGTTCGCGGTCGCGAACTCGTCGGTCGGCCGCGTCGGGCGGACGACGTCAAAATCCTTGAGGGTGATGTTGCTCGAATTGGTGAGCCATACCGTGCCCACCACCGCCTTGTTGTTCGTGTCCAGCGACTGGATGGTGATGTTCGACGCGGGCTTGATGCCCGTCATCGTGATCGAGCTGTACGTCCCCGGCGCGAGCAGGATGACATCGCCGCTCTTGGCGTTCTTGATCGCCGCATCGAGCGCGGCCTGAGTATTGACAACCGGCATGTTGAGCTACCCTTACATTACTCGTCGACCCCAAATCGACGTACGATTCCCTCACTGCGAGAATTGTCACAAGGCCATGAAATAAGTGGTGTAATTGCGTGGTGTAAAAACACTTAATGGCATGCGTTACGCGGTTGTTCGGAGCATTCCGGATACCGTCCCCAACGAGGTGTTTCGTTGCCGCGGCGTCTCGACGCTGCAACGCTTTGCGGATAGAGTTATGCGCATGAGCACCGAAGCAACGCCGCACGTCTCCGTCTTGGTGGTCGCCTATCACTCGACCGATTTCATCCGGCAGTGCGTGGCCGGCATCGCCGCCGCCGCGCCGACGACGCCGCATGAGATCCTGATGATCGACAATGGCGGCGGCGATACCGAAGCACTGGTGCGCGCCGAGCTGCCCCAGGTCCGGATCGTGCCCTCCGAGGGCAATATCGGCTTCGGCGCCGGCAATAATCGCTGCGCCGCACATGCGCGCGCGCCGCTGCTCCTGCTGGTCAATCCGGATGCCGTGCCGCAGCCGGGAGCGATCGACCGGCTGGTCGCCTTCGCCAGGGCGACCCCCGAGGCCGCCGCCTGGGGCGGCCGCTCCTACGACCCGGCCGGCAATCTCGACGCGGCCAACTTCCTGGCGCTGCCGACACCCGGCGATTTCGTGCTGTCGGTGGTTTCCGCCGGTCGCCTGCGCCGCGGCGGTCTGCCCGCGGAGGCGACCACGCACGGCCCGGTCGACGTGCTCAACGGCGGCTTCATGATGGTCCGCGCCGATGTGTGGCGCGAGATCGGCGGCTTCGACGAAAGCTTCTTCCTCTATTCGGAGGAAGTCGACTTGTTCAAACGCATCCGCGACAAGGGCTATGCCGTCCTGGTCGATCCGGAGGTCAAGGTGATGCACGATGCCGGCAGCGGCCATTCGTTGTCGGCCGGACGGATCATGTTCATGACGATCGGCCGGATGCATTATGCCCGCAAGCATTACAGCCCCGGGGGCGCAATCGTCGCGGGCTGGGGAATCTGGTTCGCCGCGCTCAAATATGCCGTGCTCGGCAAGCTGCTGGCGGGGGTGGTGCCGGGAAAGCGCGAGCGCTTCAAGACGGTGAGCCGCGCCTGGACGCCGATCGTCCGCGAGCGGCAGCGCTGGTGGTACGGCTATCGCACCGGGAACGAAGGCCGCAGCTGAGCCGCGGCCGGTCCGAAACGGGGTGGCGCCGCGAGGCCCCACCCCTTTTCGTTTGTCACTGCGCGGCGGGGCTGGCCGCCGGCGAGGCCGTGCCGCCCTGCATCTGCGGGGGAGCCTGGTAGCCGGGCTGATACTTCACCGTCGCCCGCGCCTTCTTCAGCCGCTCGTTGAGCTGCGCGTCGGCCGCCTTGCTGAAGCGCTCGTTGCGCAGCGCGTTCAGCGCCAGCGCATGGGCCTGGTCGGCGGGTACCGGCTGCACCGTCGTCGCGGTGATCACGTTCGCGGTCAGCCCCTGCTGGGTCGGCAGGATGAACATCTCCGCAGCCGGGAGCGCGGCGATCTTGCCCGCGATCTCCGGCGGCAGCGCCGCGGTGTCGAGCTGGGTCGGCGCGCGGCGGAACTGGGTACCGTCGGCGGTCAGCTTGGCAGCGAGCTGGTCGAGCGTCTTGAGCGGCGCAAACTGCTTGAACTTGTCCGCCGAGCTGGGTGCCGGGAAGACGATCTGATCGATGCTGTAGATCTTGCGCTGCGCGAACCGGTCCGGATGCGCCGCCTGATACTGGGTGATCTCGGCCTCGGTGGGCTGGGCGACGCCGCCGGCGATCTTGTCGCGCAGCATCGTCGTCAGGATCAGCTCGTCCGCACGGCGCTGCTGGATCAGGAAGGCCGGGGTCTTGTCGAGCTTCTGCTCGCGCGCGATCTTCGACAGGATCTTGCGCTCGATGATGCGCTGCAGCGCAAGCTGCTCGGCCAGCTTGCGGTCGGTCCCGGCCGGAGTCGGCGCCGCCTGCACTTCGGCGTTGAGCTCGAAGATCGTGATCTCGTCGCCATCCACGCTGGCGACGACCTGGCCCTTGTCGAGCTTGCCGTCCTTGCTGCCGCATCCGGATACGGCCAGCGCAGCCGCAGCCGCCGCCGTCACCAGGAACCATTTCTTCATGAAAACCTCCCCGCCGGCACGGAATTGCGCACGGCACAAACTTCTACTTGAACCTATTCGGGCGGGCGGGCATCCGCAATAGTGTTGGCAGTGCAGCATGGCTCCCGCCGGGAGACAGATGGTACGAAGGGGACGACATGGCAGACGCGACCGCGACGGAACAAAATACGGGCAGGCCGCTCAAGATGTGCCTCGCCGCCTCGGGGGGCGGGCATCTTCGCCAGATCCTCGATCTGGAATCGGTTTGGAAGGAGCATGATTACTTCTTCGTGACCGAAGATACCGCGCTGGGCCGCAGCCTGGGCGAGAAGCACCCGGTCGAGCTCGTCGAGCATTACGCGCTAGGCCAGGCGCGGCTCGGCCATCCGCTGCACATGGCCGCCGGTGCCTGGCGCAATTTCCGCCAGAGCCTGGGCATCGTCCGCCGCCAGAAACCCGATGTGGTGATCTCGACCGGCGCCGGCGCGGTGTTCTTCACCGCGCTCATCGCCAAGCTGTCGGGCGCCAAGTTCGTCCACATCGAAAGCTTCGCGCGCTTCCACCACCCCTCCGCCTTCGGCAAGATGGCCAAGCCGGTCGCAACGATCAGCTTCGTCCAATCGCCCGCGCTCAAGAAAATCTGGCCCGATGCGGAGCTGTTCGATCCGTTCCGGATGCTCGATACGCCGCGGCCGCCCAAGCAGGAACTCACCTTCGCCACGGTCGGCGCCACCCTGCCCTTCCCGCGGCTGGTGCAGGCGGTGCTCGATCTGAAGCGCGCTGGCGGCCTGCCCGGCCGGCTCGTGCTGCAGCACGGCGACCAGGACCTGGAGGACCCGGGCATTCCCGGCGTCGAGATCTGCCGCACCATCCCGTTCGACGAGCTGCAGCTGCTGCTCCGCGACGCGGACATGGTGATCTGCCATGGCGGCAGCGGCTCGCTGGTCACTGCGCTGCGCGCCGGCTGCCGCGTCGTCGCCTTCCCGCGCCGCTTCGATCTGGGCGAGCATTATGACGATCACCAGGAGGAGATCTCGCAGACTTTCGCCGATCGCGGCCTGCTCCAGTCCGTCCGCGACGAAACCAAGCTGGGCGAGGCGGTCGCCGCCGCCAAGGCGGCCGAGCCGAAGTTGGCGACCACCGACCAGACCGCGCTGGCCAACCGGCTGCGCGAACTGTTCGCAGGCTGGGGAGCGAAGAAAAAATGAGCACGCCCCGGATCAGCGTCGTCCTCCCCCACTACAACGATCTGCACGGGCTGGCGCTGTGCCTCGATTCGATCGACCGGCAGACGATCGACCGTGACGCCTATGAGATCATCGTCGGCGACAACGCCTCGCCCTGCGGCATCGAGGCGGTCGAGGCGGTGGTCGCCGGGCGCGCGCGGGTGGTGACGGTCACCGAAAAGGGCGCAGGCCCGGCGCGCAACGGCGCGGCCGCGGAGGTCTGCGGCGAGATCCTCGCCTTCATCGACAGCGACTGCGTGGCCCAGCCGGGCTGGCTGGCGGCGGGCGCGGCAATGGTGCAGCCCGGCACCTTCCTCGGCGGCCACATGTTCGTGCTGCCGCCCGAGGGCAAGCTGACCGGCAGCGCCGCGGTGGAGCTCGCACTGGCGTTCGACAACGAAAGCTATGTCCGCAAGTCGCAGTTCACCGTCACCGCCAACCTGTTCGTGATGCGCGCGGATTTCGAGCGGATCGGCGGCTTCCGCACCGGCGTTTCCGAGGACATCGAATGGTGCAACCGCGCGATCCGGATGGGCATGAAGATCGACTATTGCGGCGATGCCTCGGTCGGCCATCCGCCGCGCCCCGACTGGAACGCGATGCTCAAGAAGACGCGCCGCATCCAGCGCGAGCTGTTCCTGCTAAGCCTGGAGCAGCCGCGCGGCCGGCTGCGCTGGGTGGCGCGCTCGGCGATGCAGCCGGTGTTCATTCCCGGAGACTATGCGCGGATCCTGCGCACCCCCGCGACCCAGGGCGCGCGCGCCAAGGCATTGGGAACGCTGATCGCGCTCCGCTTCTGGCGCGGCGGCGCGGGACTGTTGCAGGCGATCGGGCTGCCGATCTGAACGAGCATGCAGCGAGGGGGCACCCGGCCCCCTCGCCCGCGCATCACACCGTCGCGAGCACGTCCTCGAGCGTGCCGCTGTCGAGCCGCAACCGGCCGACCATCAGCCACAGATAGATCGGCAGCGTGTCGTCGGTGAAGCGGAAGCGACGCTCGCCGTCTTGCATCTCGGTCTCGAGGCCCAGCTGGACGGTGAGCCCGGCCAGTTCCTGCTCGACCTGCTGCGCGGTGATCGGCGCCCCCGGGAGCAGTTCCACGACCGCGCGTCCGCCGAACCAGCCGTCAATCGAGCGGGATGCTTCGCCGAGCGCGGCGAGCAGCGGATCGTAGCGGCCGCCGACGAACTTGCGCATCTCCAGCACGGTGCGCGGCGCCATCCGACCTTCCATCTCGACGATCGCGGCATCGAGCGCGCGGCGCAGATGGCCCTGGTCGACGGTGAGCCGGCCCTGGTCGAGCGCCTCGGCCGCAGCATGGTGGCAGAGCAGCCGCGCGAAATAGGGCGAGCCCAGCGCGAGCAGATGGATGATTCTGGTCAGGTTCGGATCAAATCGCACGCCCGAGGCGGTTTCGCCCAGCGCGATCATTTCCTGGACTTCGCTCTCCTCCAGCCGCGGCATCGGCAGGCCGATCACGTTACGGCGGATCGACGGCACATAGCCGATCAATTCCTGAAGGTTGGAAGCGACACCTGCGATCACAAGCTGGACCCGTGCGGCGCGATCCGACAGGTTCTTGATCAGCTCGGCGACCTGCTGGCGGAAGGCGGTGTCCTCGACGCGATCATATTCGTCGAGGATGATCAGCACCCGCGTGCCGGTGATGTCGGCGCACAGATCGGCGAGCTCGCCGGCGCCGAACTTGCCTGCGGGCAGGCGATCGGCGACGCTGCCGCCGCTCTCGGCCTCTCCCGCATTGGGAGCCACGTCGCGGTGGAACAGCAGCGGCACGTCCTGCAGCACCGCGCGAAAGAGATCCGAGAAGTTCGCGTTCGAACCGCAGGTCGCATAGCTGACGATGTAGCTGGATTCGCGCGCGACGTCGGCGAGCACGTGGAGCAGCGAGGTCTTGCCGATGCCGCGCTCGCCATAGAGCACGACATGGCTGCGCTGGCTCTCGATCGCCGAGATCAGCCGGGCGAGCACGCCCAGCCGCCCGGCGAAGCTGGAACGATCGGCGACCGGCTGGGTCGGCGTGAAATAGGTCGCCAGCGCGAAGCGGGCACGGGTGATCTCGCGCCGCTCCTCGCGACGGCGATCCAGCGGACGGTCCAGCGCCGAGGCACGGAAGGTCGGGAAATCGGGGCGCAGCCGGCTGGTGCCGTGCGCGTCCCGATGCGGCACGACGGTCGCGGCGATCGGGAGATAGCCATCGTCCTCGGGTACTTCGCGGCGCCCGAAGGGCCACAAGAACTTCAGCGCGGAACCTAAAGCCACTCGACCACCTCTTTAAAAATATGCCGCCGGCAAGCCGGGGCGAACCTGGGCTCGCGCCTCAGGACATCCTCTTCACGAATCGCCGTCCACTTTTTCAGCGACGCTTGATGAATTCGTACGGCTTGATCACGAACGCTATATACGCAAGCACCAGAACGATCGTGAGAATCGCGAACACATGATAGTTCTCGTTCCCCAAATAGTTCGCCACGGCGCAGCCTATCGCCGGCGGTAAATAGCTGATCATGGTGTCGCGGACAACCGAATCGGCCTGAGAACGTTGCAGGAAGATAACGATCAGGCCGGCGAATATCGCGATTGTGACCCAATCATATGGCGTCTGCATGCATGTCCTTTCCATTCACCGCAGGAATCGAAGGACTTCCCGCGGCGTTCGCACCTGCACTAGCAGTGCGCGGGGCAACTCGCTAGATGCTCGCGAATGTGATAATAGCCCGTTAAGCAACCACCGCCTCGAAATGGGAGTTTGCGCTTGGCTCGACGTTTTTCCGGAAGGAAAAACGGTCGGGGGACAGGGCCAAGGCAGGTTCCGGCGCCTTTGCCAAGGCGTTGATCCGGTTGCTTGTATTGGAGGCCATTGATAATGAAGCGAGCACCCGGGGGGACCATCGTGCGAGAACACGACATTCAAAAGGCTGAAAATGCGCGCCTGACTGGCCGCTTCACCCTATCCTGTGGTCTGGTCGCAATGTTCGCGACTGCAGCATGGACCGATCCCGCATTGGCACAGCGCACGGCGTTCACGCCGCGTCCGAACACGAGCGGTCGGCAGATCGACGTGCGGGCGAGCGCGATGATCGAGTACAACGACAACGTCGTGGTCAGCGATCCGCGCATCAGCGGCAGGGGCGACGGGACCGACGACGTGCTGGCGGCACCGTCGCTGGACCTCAACATCGTGCTGCCGCGGGCGACCGGCACCACCTATCTCGCCGGCTCGGTCGGCTATCGGTTCTACAGCAAATACACCAACCTGAACCGCGAGAACATCTCGCTCACCGGCGGTGCCGACCAGCGGCTCGCCTCGTGCCTCGTCCATGGCGAGATCGGCTATCAGAGCCGAATCAGCGACCTGTCGAGCCTCTACGTGCTCGATTCGCCGGACGCCTTCCGCAATACCGAGGAATCGCGGCGCTACAGTGCCGATGTCGGCTGCGGCGGCCCGTACGGGCTGCGTCCGACGCTGGGCTATTCGCGCACCGAAGTGCGCAACAGCCAGGTCACCCGGAAATACGCCGATTCGGACATGGATACCTTCACCGCGCAGCTCGGGCTGCAATCGCCCTCGCTGGGCACGATCTCGGTGTTCGGCCGCTATTCGGACAGCACGTACGTCCATCGGCCGGCCCCGGCCGGCGGCGGCGAGGACGGCATCAAGAGCTATGCGGCGGGCGTCCAGCTGGAGCGCAGCGTGTCCAGCCGCCTCAACTTCCGCGGATCGGTGAACTACACCAAGGTGGATCCGAAGCTTTCCGGCACGGACAGCTTCTCGGGTGTCGGCTTCGATCTCTCGGCGCTCTACAACGCCGACCTGTTCACGGTGCAGCTGGTGGGATCGCGCGCCGCGCAGCCTTCGGTGCTCTATTTCGTCAGCTACGAGATCATGACCAACCTCGGGGCGACGATCACCCACGATCTCACCCCGCGCACCAAGCTGTCGGTCTTCGCGAACAAGACGTGGCGCGACTATGCCTCGTCGAACCGGTTCGTAGGTGCCCCAATTTCGGGCAACGACAACATGTTGTCTCTGGGTGCCAATGCGTCCTACGACGCGACTCGGCGCATCCGCTTCGTGCTGGGTGCGGGCTATGACGAACGGACGTCGAATCTCCGGCTTTTCAAATACCACGCCAAACGGGTCAATCTCACGGCCTCGCTGGCGCTCTGACAAGGGCCGCATACATGTACGACAAGGGTAGGTTTATGTTTGTCTCGGCGCTCGCCGGCATGACCGCGCTCGCGGTGCCTGCCGCGGCGCAAATTGCCACGACCCGTCCCGCCGCCCCGGCACGTTCGCGTCCTGCCGCTGCCCAGCCGCAGCAGCAGGCGCCGGCGACGCCGGTGCAGACCGCCACCCCTGCCGCGCCGATCTCCTCCGGGTCGGCGCCGGTTGGCTACGTCATCGGCGTCGACGACGTGCTCGAGGTGGACGTGCTCGGCCAGAGCGACTTCAAGACGCGCGCCCGCGTCCAGTCCGACGGCACGATCACCCTGCCCTATCTGGGCGCGGTGCAGGCCAAGGGCGAAACCGCGATCACGCTGGTCAAGAAGGTGCAGGATCTGCTGAAGGCGGGCGGCTATTACGCCAAGCCGATCGTCAGCGTCGACATCGTCACCTTCGTCAGCAACTATGTGACCGTGCTGGGCCAGGTCGGCACCGCCGGCCTGCAGCCGGTCGACCGCGGCTACCATGTCTCGGAGATCATCGCGCGGGCCGGCGGTCTCAAGCCCGATGCGGCCGACTTCGTGATGCTCACCCGCGCCGACGGCACCAACCTCAAGCTCGACTACAAGAAGCTCGCCCAGGGCGGCCCGGAGGACGATCCCACCGTCGCCGCCGGCGACAAGGTTTTCGTGCCCGAAGTGGAGCGGTTCTACATTTATGGCCAAGTCAACGCGCCTGGGGTATATCCGATTCGGGCGGATATGACTCTCCGCCGCGCGGTCGCGCAGGGCGGCGGTCTTGGACCGGCCGGCTCGATCAAGCGGATCAAGGTCACGCGCGATGGCCAGGAGATCAAGTTGAAGTTGGACGACCCGATCAAGCCGGGTGACACGATCGTCATCGGCGAACGGTTGTTCTGATCCACGCAATGTTGGCAGCGGACGAGGCGCACCAGTGAATATCACCCAATTCTTCCGCATTCTCTGGGCACGCCGGTGGATCATCCTCCCGGCCTTCCTTGTCTGCGTCACCACCGCGACCCTGGTGGTGCAGTTCCTGCCCGAGCGCTACCGCGCGACCACCAGGCTGGTGATGGACACGTTCAAGCCGGACCCGGTCACCGGGCAGGTCATGAACTCGCAGTTCATGCGCGCCTATGTGCAGACCCAGACCGAGCTGATCGAGGATTACGGTACCGTCGGCCGCGTGGTCGACGAGTTGGGCTGGGCCAATGATCCGGCGAACATCGCCGCGTTCAACGCCTCGCCCGCGGCGGCGACCGGCGACATTCGTCGCTGGCTCGCCAAGCTGATCATCGAAAATACCAATGCGAGCGTGATCGAGGGGAGCAACATCCTCGAGATCTCCTATTCCGACAGCTCGCCGGAACGCGCCGAGCGGATCGCCAACATGATCCGCACCGCGTTCCTCGCCCAGTCGCTGTCGAACAAGCGGTCGGCGGCCGCCAAGTCGGCAGACTGGTACGCCCAGCAGGCCGAATCGGCGCGCCAGGCGCTGCTCGCCGCGGTCGAGGCGCGCACCGCCTTCGTCAAGAAATCGGGAATCGTCCTCACCGATACCGGCACCGACATCGATACCCAGAAGCTGTCGCAGCTGAGCGGCCAGTCGGCGGTGCCGGTGGCGCCGGTCGCGGGCGGCGGCATGGGTCCGGCGCAGCTCCAGCTCGCCCAGATCGACCAGCAGATCCAGCAGGCCGCGACCAATCTCGGCCCGAACCACCCGGCCTTCCAGGCACTGCAGCGCCAGCGCGAGGTTTATGCCCGGGCGGCGGCGCAGGAACGTGCCCAGGCCGGCGGCGGCGCGGGTTCGGCGCAAAGCCAGCTTCAGAGCGCGGCCAACGCCCAGCGTGCCCGCGTGCTCGGCAATCGCCAGGACGTGGACCAGCTGAACCAGCTGCAGCGCGACGTCACGCTGAAGCAGGACCAGTATATGAAGGCCGCGCAGCGCGTCGCCGACCTTCGTCTCGAGGCGAGCAGCAACGACACCGGCATGTCGACGCTGAGCGAAGCCAGCGCGCCCGACAGCCCCTATTCCCCCAAGGTGCCGATGATCATCGGCGGCGCCGCGGCGTTCGGCCTGGGCCTGGGCCTGCTGATCGCGCTGCTCGTCGAACTGCTCGGCCGCCGCGTGCGCAGCCCCGAGGATCTCGAAACCGCCGTCGACGCGCCGGTGCTGGGCGTGGTGCAGAGCCGCGCCGCGCTCGCCGCCCGCCTTCGCCGCGCCCATGAAACTCTCGGCGAAACCGCCGAACCGCACGGAGCTGCAGTAAACTGATGGACGCGATGACCACGCCCGAACCGCTGCCCGAAGGCGATCGTCCGAGCGCCGTGCCGACGACGCCGGACACCACCGCTGCGCTCGAATATCAGCTCGTCCTGTCCGATCCGACAGGGATCGAGGCCGAAGCGATCCGCGCGCTGCGCACCCGCATCATCGCGCAGCACCTGCGCGAGGGGCGCCGCGCGCTGGCGATCTGCGCCGCCGCCGAAGGCGCCGGCTGCAGCTTCGTCGCGATCAACCTGGCGACCGCGCTCGCGCAGATCGGCATCAAGACCGCGCTGGTCGACGCCAATCTCCGCGCGCCCGCCGTCGGCCCCGCCTTCGGGATCGACCCGGCCAAGCCGGGCCTGGCCGACTATCTCTCGTCCGGCGACGTCGAACTCGCCGCGATCATCCACCCGACCGGCCTCGACCAGCTGTCGATCATCCCCGCCGGCCATGTCGAGCACAGTCCGCAGGAACTGCTCTCGTCCGAACAGTTCCGCGACGTGACGACGCAGTTGCTCCGCGAGTTCGACATCACCATCTTCGACACGACCGCGGCCAACACCTGCGCCGATGCGCAACGCGTCGCCAACGTCGCCGGCTATGCGATAATCGTCGCGCGCAAGGACAACAGCTATATACGCGATGTAAACACGCTGACCCGTACGCTGCGCGCAGATCGTACCAACGTCGTCGGTTGCGTGCTGAACGGATATTGATTTTGGACCATATGACCGCGACCGCTCTCGAGCGGCAGCAGAGCAGGACGAGCGGCGGCTATTGGTTTGCCATTGCCGGCCTGCTGGCGCTGGCGATCCCGACCTTCATCACCCTGGGCCGCCAGGTGTGGAGCGCCGAAGGCGGCGTGCACGGCCCGATCGTGCTCGCCACCGGCGCCTGGATGCTCGCGCGCCAGCGCAGCTCGATCGAGGCGCTGCGCGCGCCGGGCAATCTCGCGGTCGGCGGGCTGCTGCTGCTCGCGTCGCTGATACTCTATTCGCTCGGCCGGATCTTCGACTTCATCAGCATCGAGACGCTCGGACTTGTCGGCGCGGTGATCAGCGCGGGCTATCTCTATTTCGGCGGCCGCGCCCTGCGCGCCGCCTGGTTCCCGGTGCTCTGGCTTTTCTTCCTGGTGCCGCCGCCGGGCTGGGCTGTCGACCGCGTCACCGCGCCGCTCAAGGAGTTCGTCTCCTATGCCGCGACCGGCTTCCTCTCGTGGCTCGACTATCCGATCCTGCGCCAGGGCGTGACGCTGTTCGTCGGCCCCTACCAGCTGCTGGTCGAGGACGCCTGTTCGGGCCTCCGCTCGCTCTCCAGCCTGGTCGTGGTAACACTGCTGTACATCTACATCAAGAACAAGCCCTCCTGGCGCTATGCGCTGTTCATCGCGGCACTCGTGATCCCCGTCGCGGTGCTCACCAACATCCTGCGCATCATCATCCTGGTGCTGATCACCTACCATATGGGCGACGAGGCGGCGCAGAGCTTCCTCCACGTCTCCACCGGGATGGTGATGTTCGTGGTGGCGCTGCTCTGCATCTTCGCGATCGACTGGGCGGTCGAGCAAACCCAGCTGTTCCTGCGTCGGAGGTCCCATGTTCAACCGGCGTGACCTGCTGATCGGGGGCGGCTGCTTCGCCGCGGCCGGCGCTTCGCTGGGCCTCAAGCCGCGGCGCCGCATGGACCTGCTTGGCGCGACCAAGCTCGACACGCTGATGCCGAAGGCATTCGGCACCTGGAAAGCCGAGGATACCGGCGCGCTGATCGCGCCGCCGCGCGAAGGCAGCCTGGAGGACAAGCTGTACAACCAGGTGGTCAGCCGCGCCTTTTCGCGCCCCGACGGCACCACGGTGATGCTGCTGATCGCCTATGGCAACGCACAGACCGATCTGCTCCAGCTGCACCGGCCTGAGGTCTGCTACCCGTTCTTCGGCTTCACCGTGCTGGAAAGCCATCCGGAAATGATTCCGATTGCCGACACGGTGGCGATTCCGGGCCGCGCGCTGACCGCGACCAATTACAACCGTACCGAGCAGATCCTCTACTGGGCGCGGGTGGGCGAATATCTGCCGCAATCGGGCAACGAGCAGCTGATGGCGCGGCTGAAGAGCCAGATGGCCGGCTGGATCGTCGACGGCGTGCTGGTGCGCATCTCCACCGTCACCAGCGAGGCGGCGGAAGGTCTGGCGGCGAACCTGGATTTCGCGCGCGAGCTGGTCAAGGTGCTCGACCCGCGGGTGCTGCGCCCGCTGCTCGGCACACAGATGACCGCGGCGATCGAACCGCACCACCAGGCTGGGGCCTGATCGAAATGGGGGCGGTTTCGGTGCCGCCCGCCCCTCTCTACCGTCAGCGACCGACCGCTGCCCGTTGGCCGCTGACGGCCATCCAGCGCGGCACGCGTTGCGGGCGGGCCAGCGCTGCCGGCATCCGGTCCGACACGACATCAAAGCGGTCGCCATCGACCCAGAGCTCGGATACCAGCGCGCGGGCGTTATAGGTCGAGGCCATCGCCGCGCCGTACGCGCCGGCGGTCGCCAGCACCGCGAGGCCGCCTTCCTCGACGCGATCGATGGCGCGCGGATGGGCGAAGCTGTCGCCGGATTCGCACACCGGCCCTACGACATGCGCGGCGAAGTGCTCCCTGTCGCGAGGCCGTACCGCTATGAATTCGTGCCACCCGTCGTAGAGCGCCGGCCGCGCCAGGTCGTTCATTGCCGCGTCGACCATTACGAACGGATGGGGCTGGCCCGGCTTGACCCACAACACCCGGGTGAGCAGCACCCCCGCCTGCGCGACGAGGAAGCGACCGGGCTCGAACAGCAAGGTGACGTCCCAGCCTTCCGTCTCGCGCGCGACCATGGCACCATAGGCCGCGACATCCGCACCCGGCGCGCCCGCGCGATAGGAAACGCCGAGCCCGCCGCCGAGATCGGCATGGGTGATGCAATGCCCGTCGGTCCGCAGCGCCGCGACGAGTGTCCCCGCGCGGCGATAGGCGGCCTGCAAGGGCGAAAGGTCGGTGATCTGGCTGCCGATATGCACCGCCAGTCCCTGAAGGTTGAGCCCCGGCAGCGCGGCGAGACGGTGGTACATCCCGATGGCTTCCGGATA
Organism: Sphingomonas sp. ABOLE; assembly: GCF_003950455.1. Taxonomy (NCBI): domain Bacteria; kingdom Pseudomonadati; phylum Pseudomonadota; class Alphaproteobacteria; order Sphingomonadales; family Sphingomonadaceae; genus Sphingomonas; species Sphingomonas sp. ABOLE. Next base: position 62,617 of record NZ_QQWY01000018.1, on the reverse strand, counting down.
GGGGATGCCGAACTTGCTGTCGGTCAGCGCGGTGCTGATCTTGGCATGGGTCTGCGCGTCGACGAGCGGATTGACCCGCAGCAGCGCCGTCGCCCGCATCCCGCGGGCGCAGGCGAGCGCCGAGAGCACCTCGCCCTCGCGCGCATGCTCGATGTTGAAGCGGCCGATCCCGGCATCGAGCACCGCCCCCATTTCCTCCCGCGTCTTGCCTAGCCCCGAATAGACGATGTCGGCAGGCGCGATACCGCCGGCCTGTGCCGCCTGCAGCTCGCCGCCCGAGACGATGTCGGCGCCGAACCCGAACCCTGCCAACGTCCGCAGGATCGCCGGGTGCGGATTGGCCTTCGCCGCGTACAGCAGTTGCTTGCGCGCGATCGGCGCCAGCGCATCGACGAAGCTGCGCGCCGCGTCGTGCAACGCGGTGGCGGCGTAGACATAGGCAGGCGTGCCCGCGGCGTCGGCGATCACCGGCAGCGGCACGCCCTCGACGTGGAGCACGCCGTCACGCATCTGGAAAGACATGGAGAGTCCTTGGTTGAGGATGCGGCCAGGTCAGCCGCGCGGCGGACGGCCGGTGCGGCGCGCCTGCAGCCGTTCGGGTAGGTGCCGGTGGCGGCTGCATTCGACGCGAATCGCCAGCGACGCACGCTTGCCCTGCACCACCAGCACCAGGCCGAGTATCGCGAGCGGGAAGCCGAGCAGCAGCAGCGTCCCCGCCCCTTCCGGTCCGCTGATATCGGTCAGCGTGCCCGCCAGCCCGCCCGCGATCAGCAGGAAGGCGCCGACGCCGCGCCAGCGGCGATCGCCCTGACGGCTCATTGCCCTGCCGCGCGGCGGGCTCGCGCAAGCGCTGCGGCATCGCCGTCCACCCCCCGCGCCTCGATCGCGACGAAGCCGAGCGCGCGGGCTCGCCCTAGTGCCGGCAGCAGCAGCGCACCGTCACCGCACGCGGCATCGACGATGCGGACGCTCCGCCGCCCCGCCGCGCGCAGCATCTGCAGCTGAGCGAGCACCGCCGGCCAGCGCAGGTCGCGCGCGGCGACGGCCTCGGCGGCGCCGCACAGCGCGTGGCGGATGATGGCGGAAAGCGGCGTGCCGGATCGCACCGGCGGGACGGCATAGGCATAAGCGAGGTCCATGGCCGCCTCCTCAGGCCGCCCGGCGCGGCGTGCGTTCCTCGGCGCCGACCGGCGCGAAGGATATCCACGGCACCAGCGGCTGCCCCGCCTCGGCACATTCGGCGCCGGGAAAGCCGTGCCGCTCGGCCCGCGCGAACCGCCACGCCGCCTCGCGCGAGACGAAGCGGCCTTCCATCAGGCCGTGATTTTCCTGGACCAGCCAATGCCCCTCCCGGTCCTGCCCCACCCAGAGGATGGTGGCCGCCGGATCGGGTTCCGCAACGAGATCGGACGCCATGACGAACACACTCCTACAAGCGCCGCCTCCCGATGGAGCCGGCATCCGCAAGCTAGGCAGTGCCCGCATTAAGCTTCGAGAGCGAAGCCGGCCGCGCGGCGTTAGGATTGCATAAAGTCGGGTGCCGCGCACGCGGCGCGCCTACCGCTGCAACCGAACAGCGCGAAACGCCACATGTCCGTAAGGCGCCGCCGCCATGCCTACGCTCCACCCCCTCCCTAGGAGCACTATCATGCAGGCACCGGCCGACAGCTTTCGCAGCGATCTTTTCGCGGGCAAGATCATCCTCGTCTCAGGTGGATCGAGCGGCGTGGGCCTTGCGCTCGCCCGCGGCTATGCGGCGCTCGGCGGAACCGTGCTCGTCACGGGCACGTCGGAAGCGAAGCTGGAGGCCAATCGCGAGGACGCAGCCAATCAGGGGATCACATTCCTGCGGCTCGACGTGCGCGACGACGCAGCGATTGCCGAACGGGTGGCGCAGCTTCCCCGCCTCGACGTGCTGGTGAACGCTGCCGGCATCCTCTCGGTCGATGCGCCGTTCGACGAGGCCACCTATCTCGACGTGATCGACGTGAACCTGCACGGTGCGCTGCGACTGGCGCTGGCGGGGGAGCCGCTGCTCGCCCGCTCGGGCGGCAATATCCTCAACATCGTGTCGATGATCTGCTTCACCGGCAGCCCGGCCATGGTGGCCTATACGGCGAGCAAGTCCGCGCTGAAGGGGCTGACCCACACGCTGGCGCACCGCTTCGGCCGCGACGGCATCCGCGTCAACGCGATCGCGCCGGGGTTCCACAAGACGGCCATGTCGGCACCGGTATGGTCCGACCCGATCGTCTCCGATCGCGTCGTCCGCCGCACCGCGCTCGGACGCTGGGGCGAGGTCGACGATATCGTCGGGCCGGCCTTGTTCCTGTCGTCACCCGCCGCAGCCTATGTCACCGGCGAGACCTTCGTCGTCGACGGCGGCTGGCTGAGCGGATCGGGTCTCGACTGATTTCCTCGGGCGCGCGCGGCACCCCGGCCGGAGCCGGGATGCCCCTCGCCTCACCGCTCGTGCAGCGCGTCGCTCCCCGTCTCCAGCACCGGACCGACCAGATAGCTGAGCAGCGTCCGCTTGCCGGTGACGATGTCGGCGCTGGCGATCATGCCCGGGCGCAGCGGCACCTGGGCGCCGTGCGCGTTGACGTAGCTGCGGTCGAGCGCGATCCGCGCCTTGTAGACCGGCGGCTGGCCTTCCTTCATCTGCACCGCCTCGGGGCTGATCCCCACCACGGTGCCGGGGATCATGCCGTAGCGCGTGTACGGGAAGGCCTGCAGCTTCACCTTCACCGGCATGCCGGTGCGGACGAAGCCGATGTCGCTGTTGTCGATCATCACCTCGGCCTCGAGCCGCGCCTTGTCGGGCACGATCGAGAGCAACGGCTTAACGCCCTCCACCACGCCGCCCTCGGTATGCACCTGAAGCTGCGAGACGGTGCCGCTCACCGGCGCGCGGAGTTCGCGGAAGCTGCTGCGCAGGCTCGCCTTGGCGACATCCTCGCTGCGGCCGCGCACCTCGCCCTCGGCCTTGACCAGATCCTGCAGGACCTGCGCGCGGGCTTCCTCGCGAGTCCTGGCCGAGAGGCTGCTCGCGCTGTGCGACTGCTGGCCGAGCTTGGCGACGCTGGCGCGCGCGGCCGCGAGATCCTGACGCTCGGAGATCAGCTGGCGGCGCAGCTCGACGACGCGCAGCTTGGAGACATAGCCCTTGGCGGCCATCGCCTCGTTGGCGGCGACCTGCTGCTCGAGCAGCGGCAGCGATTGTTCGAGCTTCTGCACCTGCGCCTTCGCCTCGGCGGCGGCGGAGACGGCGGCGCCGCTGTCCGACCGGCCGCCGGCCGTGGCCGCCTCGATCTGGCCGAGCCGCGCGCGGGCGAGGTCGCGGTGGGTCGCCGCCTCGGCCGGGCTGGCCCCGGCGGGGGCGACGAAGTGGAAGCCCTTGCCATCGAGCGCGTCGACGATCGCCTGGTTGCGCGCGACGTCGAGCTGGGCACTGAGCAGCGCGACCTTCGCCTGATTGGCCTCTGCCGCCGACATGGTGGGGTCGAGCGTGACCAGCACCTGGCCCTTGGTCACCTTCTGCCCCTCGCCCACCAGGATGCGGCGGACGATCCCCGATTCGGGCGACTGGACGACCTTGGTCTCGCCGATCGGCGCGATCCGGCCTTGCGTCGGCGCGACCACCTCGACCTTGCCGATCGCCAGCCAGGCCGTGGTGATCGCCAGCCCCGCCATCATCACCCGGGCGGTGAGCCGCGCGGTGGGCGACACCGGCCGCTCGATGATCTCGAGCGCGGCGGGCAGGAAGGTGGTGTCATAGTCGATGCTGCGCGCGGGCAGCACCGTGCCGCGGAGCCGGGCGAGCGGGCCGCGCGGGCCGCGGGGCCCCATGGTGACGACGGCGTTCATGCGGCAATCTCCCCGAAGCCGCTTTGGCGGCGGTGCAGGTCGGCATAGCGGCCGCCCAGGCGCAGCAGTTCGTCATGGCGGCCGCTCTCGACGATGCGGCCCTGTTCGAGCGTGATGATCCGGTCGCAGCCGCGCACCGCCGACAGGCGATGGGCGATGATGACGAGGGTGCGGCCGGCGGAGATCGCTCGCAGGTTGTTCTGGATCAGCTCCTCGCTCTCGGCGTCGAGCGCCGAGGTCGCCTCGTCGAACACCAGGATGCGCGGATTGCCGACCAGCGCGCGGGCGATGGCGAGCCGCTGGCGCTGGCCGCCCGACAGGTTCACGCCGCGCTCAACGATCTCGGTATCATAGCCGCGCGGCTGGCGCAGGATGAAGTCGTGCGCGCCGGCAAGCTGGGCCGCCGCGACGACATGCTCGAACGGCATGGCGGGGTTGGACAGCGCGATATTCTCGCGGATCGTGCGGCTGAAGAGGAGGTTCTCCTGCAGCACCACGCCGATCTGGCGGCGCAGCCAGGACGCGTCGAGCTGCGCGACATCGACCTCGTCGACCAGCACGCGGCCGTTGCTCGGCAGGTTGAGCCGCTGGAGCAGCTTGGCGAGCGTCGACTTGCCCGACCCCGAGGAGCCGACGATGCCGAGCGAGGTCCCCTCCGGGATGTCGAGCGTGATGTCGCTCAGCACCGGCGGCTGGTCCTCGGCATAGCGGAAGCTGACATTCTCGAAGCGGATCGCGCCGCGCAGCACCGGCAGCGTCGCCGCCGAGGCGGGGCGCGGCTCGACCGGATGGTTGAGCACGTCGCCGAGCCGCTCGATCGCGATTCGGACCTGCTGGAAGTCCTGCCACAGCTGCGCCATGCGGATCACCGGGCCCGAGACGCGCTGCGCGAACATGTTGAACGCGACCAGCGCGCCGACGCTCATCGCGCCGCCGATCACCGCCTGCGCGCCGAAGAACAGGATCGCGGCGAAGCTCAGCTTGGAGATCATCTCGATTGCCTGGCTGCCGGTATTGGCGGTGTTGATCAGCCGCTGCGAGGCGCCGGTATAGGCGGCGAGCTGGCGCTCCCAGCCATTCTGCCAGTGCGGCTCGACCGCGGCCGCCTTGATCGTGTGGATGCCCGAGACACTCTCGACGAGCAGCGCGTTGCTGGCCGAACTCTTCTCGAACTTGTCCTCGACCAGCGTCCGCAGCGGCCCCGCGACAGCAAACGAGACGATCGCGTAGAGAATCAGCGACACCACGACGATCGCCGAGAGCATCGGCGAGTAGAACAGCATCGCCGCCAGGAAGACGAGGGTGAACAGCGGGTCGACCAGCACGGTGAGCGAGGCGTTGGTCAGGAATTCGCGAATCGTCTCGAGCTGGCGGACACGGGTGACGGTGTCGCCCACCCGGCGCTTCTCGAAATAGGAAAGCGGCAGTGCCAGCAGATGGTGGAACAGCCGCGCGCCGAGTTCGACGTCGATCTTCTGCGTCGTCTCGGTGAACAGCCGGGTGCGGATCCAGCCCAGCGCCACTTCCCAGACCGAGACGATCAGGAAGGCGAAGGCGAGCACGCTCAGCGTGCTCATGCTGTTGTGGATCAGCACCTTGTCGATCACGCTCTGGAAGAGGAGCGGCGAGGCGAGGCCGAGCAGGTTGAGCGCGAAGGTGATGCCCAGCACTTCGAGGAAGAGCTTGCGATAGCGCTTGAACTGCGCGGTGAACCAGGAGAAGCCGAACCGCAGCGGCCGCCCCGCCACCGCGCGGGTGGTGAGCAGCACCAGCGTGCCCGACCAGATCGAGTCGAGCCCCTCGCGGTCGACCTGCTCGGGCGCATGGCCGGGGCGCTGGATGATCACGCCGTGCTCGGTAAGCCCGCCGATCACGAACCAGCCCTCGGGGCCGTCGGCGATCGCGGGCAGCGGCTGGCGGGCGAGGCCGCCGCGCGGCACGTCCACCGCCTTGGCGCGCACGCCCTGCTGACGCTTGGCAAGCAGGATCAGGTCGTCGATCGTCGGCGTCTCGCCATGCCCCAGCGCGTGGCGAAGCTGTTCGGGGGTGATCGCGATGTTGTGCACGCCGAGCAGCAGCGACAGCGCCACCAGCCCGGATTCGCGCAGTTCGGCCTCGCGCTCGGCGGCCGATGGGCCCGCAAAAGCGCTTTGCAGGCTGGCCTGCATTTCGTCGCGTGTCATTTCCGGAACTCTGCCTCCATGGCGCTACTCGTCGACGCCATGATGAAGAAGGCTGGTAAAGACTCGATTAAGCCAAATGTTTCTGTGGTTTATGCGTAGGCGGCGGACCGCGCTGCAGAGCCGGTTAGACGATCCTTAAGGCGGACTCGCTACCGTTGCAGGAGAAACCATAGCGATGGGCCGAGAGGATTTTGAGGTGCACTGCAGCAAAATCACATCAAAATCACGCTGCAAGCGCGAAGAAATCCATGATTCGGACAGGTCCCACGCCCCTGCGGCCCTTGATCCGACGACGATCCTGGGGATAAGTCGCCATCGGTCGCTCAACCCTGAAAATACGGCAAATAACGTCGGTTTCGGAGGGATATTTATCCGAGCCTCGCGCGTTCGTGCGGGTTAGGCTCTCGTCACGGCCAACAATCCAGGGTGCGATCTTGTTGAATCCCGGTCCCGAAATCAGACCATTTGATCGATACCGAGACTATCGCATCGCAAACCGTCTCATTATAATGCAGTGCAACAGGCCGACTCGGCCGCTGTCAGCGTGCAAATTCCGTTGAGGGAGCCCAGTGAGGCCATGAACGCTTTTGAAGCACAGCGCGCCTTTGAAGAGCAGCTTCGGGCGCATGCCCGGATCGATCGATCGGTCGCCCCCGTCTGGCGGCGATCGACGCTCCGCATGGTGCTCTATACCGAGCTCCTGCTGCTCGACAGCATCGCGATCCTTGCCGCCTTCTATCTTGCCGCCTGCACGCGCGACGGCAATTGGCTGTCGCTCGCCGGCATCAATGTCGGCGTCTTCCTGCTGCCGATCACGCTGGGCACCGCGCTCGCCAGCGGCACCTATTCGCTGGGCTGCCTGCGCTACCCGGTGAGCGGGGTGAAGAACATCTTCTCGGCCTTCTTCTTCTCGGTCTTCGTCGTGCTGCTCGGCAGCTACCTGCTCACCGCCGAACTGCCGCTCTCGCGCGTGCAGCTGGCCGAGGGCACCTTGCTGTCGCTGTTCTTTCTGATCACCGGCCGGCTGGTGTTCCGCCGCCACGTCCGCGCGGCGACCGGCGGCCGGCTGCTCGACGAGCTGGTGATCGTCGACGGAGTCGCGCTCGAGGTTGCCGGCGACGCGGTGGCGCTCGACGCGCGGATCATCAACCTGTCGCCGAACCCGCGCGACCCGCAGATGCTCCACCGGCTCGGCACCACCGTGATCGGGTTCGATCGCGTGGTGGTCGCCTGCACCGAGGAGCATCGCGCGGTCTGGGCGCTGCTGCTCAAAGGCATGAACATCAAGGGCGAGATCCTCGTTCCCCAGTTCAACGCGCTGGGCGCGATCGGCGTTGACTCCTATGACGGCAAGGACACGCTGGTCGTCTCGCAGGGCCCGCTCAGCATGCCGAACCGCGCCAAGAAGCGCGCGCTCGACCTGGCGATCACGGTGCCCGCGGTGCTAGCGCTGGCGCCGCTGATGATCCTCGTCGCCATCCTGATCAAGCTGGAGAGCTCCGGCCCGGTGCTGTTCGCGCAGGACCGCGTCGGCCGCGGCAACCGGCTGTTCAAGATCCTCAAGTTCCGCTCGATGCGCGTCACGCTGTGCGATGCGAACGGCAACGTCTCGGCCAGCCGCGACGACGATCGCATCACCAAGGTCGGCCGCTTCATCCGCAAGACCAGCATCGACGAGCTGCCGCAGCTGCTCAACGTGCTGCGCGGCGACATGAGCGTGGTGGGCCCGCGCCCGCATGCGCTCGGCTCGCGCGCCGCCGATCATCTGTTCTGGGAAATCGACGAGCGCTACTGGCACCGCCACACGCTCAAGCCCGGCATGACCGGCCTTGCCCAGGTGCGCGGCTTCCGCGGCGCCACCGACCGCCGCGTCGACCTGACCAACCGGCTCCAGGCGGACATGGAATATATCGACGGCTGGGACATCTGGCGCGACATCACCATCCTGTTCAAGACGCTGCGGGTGATCGTACACTCCAACGCGTTCTGATCCACGCACGTCGCCGGGCCGCCCGATCGATCCGCCCAAGGATTGACAGCGGCCCGGCTTCCGTTTCTCGTTTCGTTGTCGTTGCGGCTCGGCCCGCACCATGGGGGATTATCGAATGAAGGGAATCATCCTTGCGGGTGGGAGTGGCACGCGCCTCTACCCCGCAACGCTGTCGATCTCGAAGCAGCTGCTTCCCGTCTATGACAAGCCGATGATCTTCTACCCGCTGTCGGTGCTGATGCTCACCGGCATCCGCGACATCCTGATCATCTCCACGCCGCGCGACCTGCCGATGTTTCAGGCGCTGCTCGGCGACGGATCGGCCTTCGGCATCAATCTCAGCTATGCCGAGCAGCCCTCGCCCAACGGCCTGGCCGAAGCCTTCGTGATCGGTGCCGATTTCGTCGGCAACAATCCGAGCGCGCTGATTCTGGGCGACAATATCTACCACGGCGAGAAGATGGGCGAGCGCTGCAAGGCCGCCGCCGACCAGGCGTCGCAGGGCGGCGCCAACGTGTTCGCCTATCATGTCGACGATCCCGAACGCTACGGCGTGGTCGCCTTCGATCCCGAAACCGGGGTCGCCACCAGCGTCGAGGAAAAGCCGGCCGAGCCCAAGTCCAACTGGGCGATCACCGGCCTCTATTTCTACGACAAGGACGTCGTCGACATCGCCAAGTCGATCCAGCCCTCCGCCCGCGGCGAGCTCGAGATCACCGACGTCAACCGCACCTATCTGGAGCGCGGCGACCTCCACATCACCCGGCTCGGCCGCGGCTATGCCTGGCTCGACACCGGCACGCATGACAGCCTGCACGATGCCGGCTCGTTCGTCCGCACGCTCGAGCACCGCACCGGCGTGAAGATCGCCTGCCCCGAGGAAGTCGCGTTCGACGCCGGCTGGCTGGACGCCGAGGCGCTGCTTGCACGCGCCGCCGGGCTCGGCAAGACCGGCTATGCCGCCTATCTGCGCAAGCTGGTGGCCGCGGCATGACCCAGGTCCATCACCACGAACTGTCCGGCGTGATCGAGTTCACGCCGCCCAAGCTGGGCGACAACCGCGGCTTCTTCTCCGAGGTGTTCAAGCAGTCGCTGCTCGATGCCGAGGGCGTCGAGGCGCGCTGGGTGCAGGACAATCAGAGCTTCTCCGCCCAGCCCGGCACGGTGCGCGGCCTGCATCTGCAGGCGCCGCCCTTCGCCCAGGCCAAGCTGATCCGCGTGCTGCGCGGCGCGATCTTCGACGTCGCGGTCGATATCCGTCGCGGCTCGCCCACCTATGGCAAGTGGGTCGGCGTCGAGCTGTCGGCGGAGAAGTGGAACCAGCTGCTGGTGCCCGTAGGCTATGCGCATGGCTTCATGACGCTCGTCCCCGATTGCGAAATCCTCTACAAGGTCAGCGCCCGCTATGCGCCCGACGAGGAAATGGCGATCCGCTGGAACGATCCTGACCTCGCCATCGCCTGGCCGGACATCGGCGTCGAGCCCGTGCTCTCGGGCAAGGACGCGGTCGCGCCGTCCTTCGCCGCGTTCAACACCCCCTTCTTCTATCAGGGCTGAGCCATGCAGCAGCAGACCTTCCTCGTCACCGGCGGCGCCGGCTTCATCGGCTCGGCGGTGGTGCGTCACCTCGTCCGCCAGGGCGCGCGCGTCATCAATCTCGACAAGCTCACCTATGCCGGCAACCCGGCCTCGCTGACCGCGATCGAGAACGCGCCCAACTACCGCTTCGTCCATGCCGACATCGCCGACACCGCGACGATCCTGCCGCTGCTGCGCGAGGAACAGGTCGATGTGGTGATGCACCTCGCCGCCGAGAGCCATGTCGATCGCTCGATCGACGGCCCGGGCGCGTTCATCGAGACCAACATCGTCGGCACCTTCAAGCTGCTCCAGTCGGCGCTGCAATATTGGCGCGAGCTGGAAGGCGAGAAGCGCGACGGTTTCCGCTTCCACCACATTTCCACCGACGAAGTGTTCGGCGACCTGCCGTTCGACAGCGGCATCTTCACCGAAGAGACGCCCTATGATCCCTCCTCGCCCTATTCGGCGTCGAAGGCGGCGAGCGATCACCTGGTCCGCGCCTGGGGCCACACCTATGGCCTGCCGGTGGTGCTGTCGAACTGCTCGAACAATTACGGGCCGTTCCACTTCCCCGAGAAGCTGATCCCGCTGACCATCCTCAACGCGCTCGAGGGCAAGCCGCTGCCGGTCTACGGCAAGGGCGAGAATATCCGCGACTGGCTCTATGTCGACGATCACGCCAAGGCGCTGGCGACCATCGCGACCACCGGCAAGGTCGGCCAGAGCTACAATGTCGGCGGCCGCAACGAGCGGACCAATTTGCAGGTGGTCGAGACGATCTGCGACCTGCTCGACCAGCGGATCCCGCTGGCGGACGGCAGGAAGCGCCGCGCGCTGATCACCTTCGTCACCGATCGTCCCGGCCATGATCGCCGCTACGCGATCGATGCGACCAAGCTCGAGACCGAGCTGGGCTGGAAGGCCGAGGAGAATTTCGACACCGGCATCGCCGCGACGATCGACTGGTATCTCGAAAACGAATGGTGGTGGGGCCCGATCCGCTCCGGCAAGTACGCCGGCGAGCGTCTGGGCCAGACCGCCTGATGCGCATCCTCGTCACCGGGCATGACGGCCAGGTCGCCCAGGCGCTGGCCGAGCAGGCGCAGGGCCATGAGCTGGTCTTCACCGCCTATCCCGAGTTCGATCTCTCCAAGCCCGAGACGATCGAAGCCGCGGTGGCGCGCATCCAGCCCGAGCTGATCGTCTCGGCCGCCGCCTATACCGCGGTCGACAAGGCCGAAAGCGAGCCCGAGCTCGCCATGGCGATCAACGGCGACGGCCCCGGCGTGCTGGCCCGCGCGGGCGCCGAGATCGGCGCGCCGATCATCCATCTGTCGACCGACTATGTGTTCGACGGCAGCCTCGACCGTCCCTGGCGCGAGGAGGATCCCACCGGCCCGCTCGGCGTCTATGGCGCGACCAAGCTGGCCGGGGAACAGGCGGTGCAGGCCTCGGGCGCTACCCACGCCGTGCTGCGGCTGGCCTGGGTCTACAGCCCGTTCGGCAACAATTTCGTCAAGACGATGCTGCGCCTCGCCGAGACGCGCGACGCGCTCAACGTCGTCGAGGACCAGCGCGGCTGCCCGGGCTCGGCGCTCGACATCGCGACGGCGATCCTCACCGTGGTCGAGCATTGGCAGCGCGAGGGCGCGACCAGCGGGCTCTACCATTTCACCGGCTCGGGCGAGACGACCTGGGCGGATTTCGCCCGCGCGATCTTCGCCGAAAGCGCGAAGCATGGCGGCCCGACCGCCGAGGTGACCGGCATCCCGACTTCGGGCTATCCCACCCCGGCCAAGCGCCCAGCCAACTCCCGGCTCGACTGCACCCGCTTCGCCGAAACCTTCGGCTACCGCGCCCCGGCATGGCAGGAGTCGCTCGCGGTGGTGGTGGACCGGCTGTTCGCTGCGGGGCGCCCGGCTTAACCCTTTCGACAGCTCCGGCCTCTACCCGCCCCCGGTATCAGGAACCTGTTCCAAGATACTGGGGGATAACGATGCAACAGATTCATTCGCTGTCGGAGAAGGAACGCCGCTGGCTGTCCGGCGGCGTGCTCTTCGGCGTGCTGCTCACGCTGATCCTGACGGCGGAGTCGGACGATCCGATCCCCACCTTCCTAGCGGCGGTCGGCGCGATCGGCCAGGTCGGCATCGCGGTGGCGCTCTATTTCGTCAATCGCGCGCAGTGGAAGCTGCAGGAGCATCTCGCGCAGGAGGAAGTGCGCCAGGCGGCGGAACGGCAGCGACTCGTGCGCCAGATCGCTCTGGACAACATTCGCGAGGAGATCGACACCTTCTATCGCAGCTGTGAGGTTGGCGCGCGCGAAGAATGCCATGACCGGATGAGCGAACACCTGTTCCAGCTCAAGGTGGGCCTGGATTTCGAATCGGCTCGCAGCATTCGAAAGTTCCTGCGGTTTTCGTCCGACATCATTACCCACATGAGTACGGACGAGGGGCGAGTGGCGAACGGACGGCGCATGGATCCTTGGCGCAAGTCGGCCAACAACGTGCTGAGGACGGTCGGCGCGGAACCGCTCGACTTCGGGAAGGGCCGGGATTGACAGGAAAAACCGCAATTGGGGTTGCCGCTGATGCCCCCCGCCCCTAACCGTCCCCGCGTGTCCGAAGCCCGACCCGACCGCATCGCCACCGGCCTGGCGCTCCGCCTCTTCGCCATCTTCTGCATGTCGACGATGTCGGCGCTCATCAAGATGTCCGAGCTGCGCGGCGCCTCGCTGATCGAGACGATGTTCCACCGCCAGCTCTGGGCGGTGCCGCTGGTCACGCTGTGGGTGGCGCTGGGGCCCGGCCTCAAGTCGCTGAAGACGGAGCGCTTCGGCGCGCATGCCTGGCGCACCGCGGTGGGCCTCACCGGCATGATCTTCACCTTCGGCGCGGTGATCCTGCTGCCGCTGGCCGAGGCGCAGACCTTCCAGTTCACCGTGCCGATCTTCGCCACGCTGCTCGGCGCGCTGATCCTCGGCGAGCCGACCGGCTGGCACCGCTGGGGCGCGGTGATCCTGGGCTTTGTCGGCGTGCTGATCGTCGTCCAGCCCGGCCAGCAGGCGATCCCGATCTTCGGTGCGTTCGTCGGGCTGATGGCGGCGCTGTTCGTCGCGATCGTCGCGATCACGCTGCGCCAGATCGGCAGGACCGAAAGCGCCGGCACCACGGTGTTCTGGTTCTCTTTGCTCTCGGTGCCGGTGCTGGGTGCGATCTACGCGTTCAACTATCGCCCGCACGACGCCGAGACCTGGGCGATCCTGATCGCCACGGGGCTGGTCGGCGGAGTGGGCCAGCTGGCGCTCACCGGCGCGATGCGCTTCGCCCCCGTCTCCGCGGTGGTGCCGATGGACTATTCGGGGCTGATCTGGGCGACGCTCTACGGCTGGCTGCTGTTCGACGTGTTCCCGACCTTCTCGACCTGGCTGGGCGCACCGGTGATCATCGCCAGCGGGCTCTACATCGTCTATCGCGAACAGAAGCTGGCGCGGGGCCGCGCTAGCTACGCCGAAACGCCACTATGAGGTTGTTGGCGGGCATCGCCACTCGCCGCTCGAACACCAGCCCTTGCGCCGCGGCCGCAGCGATCACCTCGTCCAGCAGGCGGAGTTCCCATTCGGAGTCGCGCGCGCGCAACGACTGGTCGAATTCCTCGTTCGAGGGCGCGGTGGGCACGCCTGCCTCGCGATAGGGCCCGTAAAGGATCAGCGGTGCGCCCGGCGGCAGCAGCTGCCCTGCCCCCGCCATCAGCCCCAGCGTCGCCGCCCAGGGGCTGATATGGACCATGTTGATGCACAGGATCGCATCGGCATGGCTCACCGGCCACGTCGCCGCCGCCGCATCCAGCGCGACCGGCGGGCGGACATTGGCCAGCCCCGCGCACCACGACGCGATCGAGGCGAGCGCATCCGGGTCCGGGTCGCTCGGGTGCCATTCCAGCCTGGGGAAATGCTCGGCGAAATAGGCGCAATGCTCGCCGCTGCCGCTGGCCACTTCGAGCACGCGGCCGGAGACGGGGAGCAGCTCGCCCAGCATCGTGGCGATCGCCGCGCGATTGCGCAGCGTCGCGGGGGCGTGGCGCCGCACGCCTTCGGGCGGGGCCAGCCAGCTGCGCTCGCGATCGCTCATGCGGCCGCCCGCGCCTGGGCGAGCAGCCTACGCCCACGGAGATACATCTCCAACCGCATCGCGCTGAACAGCCCTAGCGCCATCGTGCCGAAGGCCTGGGTGAGCAGCACCACGTTGAGGTGCAGCGCCGAGCCCTCGGCCTGGCCGACCAGCTTGATCGCGATCAGCACGACGATGAACAGCAGCCCGCCGATCGACGCCCTCTGGTTGAGCTGGTGCGTCTCCGGGTCGACCGAGAGCCGCATCAGCTTACCCCGCTGCCAGCCGAGCCCGCCGCCCACCACCAGCGCGGCGGCGCACAGCGCCGAGCCGCCGAGGCTCGGCTGCAGCCGCAGGAACAGGCTGGCGACGAGCAGCGCATAGAGCGCCGGGATGATCCACAGTCGTTCGAGCATCAGCGGCCGCGCCTTCGACATCCGGCGGAGGCGCAGCGCGAGGATCAGCCCCACGACGAGCGCGGTGATGCCGTAGCGGATCAGGTGCGGCGTATCGAACTGCATGGCGGAGTCCCCCCTGAGCGATGCAGTGCAGCATAGAGGCAAGCTCCGCCGCGTCAAAACTCGCTTTTCACGCCCTGTCCCGCGCCGCGACGTCGATCACGGGCCGAACGAGAAGACTTCAGTTGCCCGGCCGCTCGATCCGGTACTCCTTCGGCGGCGTGGCACCCATCAGGTTCTCGACGAAATAGTCCCAGCGGCGGCGCATCATATAGTAGGATTGGTCGCCATAGCCGTGATGCGCGCGCGGAAACAGGACGAGGTCGAAATCCTTGTTGGCCTTTTCCAGCGCATCGACCACCAGCAGCGTCGAGGAGACCGGCACATTGTCGTCGAGCATGCCGTGCGCCAACAGCAGCTTGCCCTTCAGGTTCCTGGCGATGTCCTGATTGGCCTGCAGGTCGTAGTTGGTCTTCTTCCCGTCGCTCTCCAGCAACCCGAGATATTTCTCGTAGAAATCGTCTTCATAGTTGCGGTTGTCGTGGTTGCCGCTCTCGGCGATCCCGACCTTGAAGAAATCGGGATAGAGGAACATCGCCGCCGCGGTCGCATTGCCGCCGCCCGAATGGCCCCAGATGCCGACGCGGTCGAGGTCGAGCCAGGCGTAGCGCTTGGCCAGATCCTGGATGCCGCTCCGCTGGTCGGGCACGGCCTGCTTGCCCATGTCGCGGTAGTAATAGTCCTGGAAGGCCTTGGAGCGACGCGGCGTGCCCAGCCCGTCGATCTCGACCACGGCAAAGCCCAGCTGCGCCAGCGCACCCGCATCCCCCTGGGCCGCAGAGAACTGCCGCGAGGGGATCGTCCCCATGAACGGGCCGGGATAGATATAGTCGACGACCGGATACTTGCGCTGCGGATCGAGCCCGGCCGGCTTGAACAGCAGCCCGTGGCACAGCGTCTTGCCGTCGCTGCACCGGACGGCGATGCTCTCCGGCGCCTGCCAGCCCGCCGCGCGCAGCCGCGTGACGTCGCCTTTCGCCAACCCCGTGACGACCGATCCGTCGGCGCTGCGCAGCACGGCGGTCTGCGGCTCCTGCGGGGTCGAGTAGATGTCGACGAAATATCGCCCGTCGCTCGACGGGATCGCGATATGATCCTGCCTTTCCGGCGTCAGCAGCTTGGGTGCGCCGCCCTTTAGGTCGATGGCATAGATGCTGCGATAATAGGGATCCATGCCGGGCTCCCGCCCGACGCCCGCCACCAGCATCTTGCCGCTGCGCTCGTCGATGAAGACGGGATGATCGACGTTCCACTGGCCTTGGGTGACCTGGCGGATCAGCTTGCCGGTGGCGGCGCTGTACAGATAATAATGGCCCCAGTCGTCGCGCTGCGACCACCACAGGATCTCGCCGCGCTCGGAGAGATAGCGCCAGTTGATCCCCTCGTCATTGTAGCCGCTGTCGAACCAGGTCGGCACGCTCTCGGTGAACAGGTCGCGCACCGCGCCGCTGGTCGCGTCGGCGATGCGCACGGTCTCCACCTTGTGGTCGCGCGAGGTCGAGACGAAGGCGAGCGTCTTCGCGTCCTTCGCCCACTGCATGTCCTGCGGACCCTCGCCGCACACCACGTCGTCGCACAGCGAGGAGCGATGCGGCTCCGCCGGCATCTTAAGGCGGATCACCTGGCCGGCATCCACGTCGACGATGACGCGCTGGATCTGAATGATCTCCTTGTCGCCGACGAACGGATATTTCCACGTGTCGACCTTCGAATGGCCGACCTGGGTCGTGGTGATCGAGAAGTCCGCCACCGCGCGCTGGTCCTGCTGGAAGGTCGCCAGCTTCCTGGAGTCGGGGGACCAGATCACGATCGCCTGATCGGAATGCTTCCAGCCCGCATTGTCCGTCGCGTAGCCGAAATCCTTCACGCCGTCGGTCGTCAGCTGCCGTTCCGCACCCGTTGCCATGTCGCGGACCCACAGGTTCCAGTCGCGCACGAAGGCGGCGCGCTTGCCGTCCGGGGAGAGCACCGCATCGGCCGGGCCCTGCTGCGCCAGATAGCCGGCGATCTGCCCGGCGCTCGGCGCTGCCGATTCCGTGCAAGCGTAGGGCTGCACCATCGCGCACGCATAGCGCTTGCCGCCGACACTGAGCACCGCCCGGTTCCGGGCGAGGTCCGGCATGAAATCGCCGATGGCCAGCTTCGCCGCGTTCTGCTCCTTCAGACCGGTGGCGTTGAGCGAGGCGAGCAGCGCCCTGGTCTCGAAGGCGGCCTTCTTGGTGCGCTTGGCCGCATCGACCAGCATGATCGTCGGCACGCCGTGATCGGTGTCGACATACCAGAAGCGGCGGGCGTCGATCCAATGCGCCGAGCGTACCGCGTGATCGACCAGCGGCGCCGTCCACGGCGCCAGCTGGTGCGCGGCGCGTGTGTAGTCGGCGTCCGTCAGCACCGGCCGTTGTTGCGCGATCGCCGTGCCGGCGGTCAGGGAAGCCAGGAGACAGCAGGCGATCAGGCGCATCGAGCAACTTTCCGAAGGAGGGGAGTCGGCCATCCGCAAGGAAGAGGGTCTACGGCGCGTCCTTCCGCCGCTGCCCCCCCGCGCGGACCCGGCGCAGCGCGCGCGGGCGCGCTCTGTATGCAGAGCGGCGGCAGCGACCGCAATAGCGCCGCCCACCTCCCCCAGACGCAAAACGCCGGCGGGAAGCGGGGGCTTCCAGCCGGCGTGTGCGACCCTCTCGGGGGGTAACGGGTCGGACGCTTACTCGGCCGCTTCGGCGGGTGCCGCGTCCTTGTACGCCAGCAACGGCTTGCGCGCGGCGAGCGTCTCGTCGAGGCGGCGGCGAGGCGCGAAGTGCGGCGCGCTCTTCAGCGCCGCCTCGCCCTGCTTGGCCTTGGTCGCGACGTTGCGGAACGCGCCGATGAACTGGTCGAGCGCCGCCTTGCTCTCGGTCTCGGTCGGCTCGACCAGCATCGCGCCGTGGACGACGAGCGGGAAATACACCGTCATCGGGTGATAGCCCTCGTCGATCAGCCCCTTGGCGATATCGAGCGTCGAGAAGCCCTCGGGCAGGCCCTTGTCGCTGAAGATCGCCTCATGCATGCACGGGCCGGTCTTGGCGAAGGGTGCGTCGAGCACGTCCTCCATCGCGCGCAGCACGTAATTGGCATTGAGCACCGAATCCTCGGCGACCTGGCGCAGGCCGTCGGCACCGTGGCTGAGGATATAGGTCAGCGCGCGGGTGAACATGCCCATCTGGCCGTGGAAGGCGGTCATGCGGCCGAAGGTGCCGGCATGATGCTCCTCGGCATTCTCCTCCTCGACGAGGCGATAGCCATCGGCCGTCTTCTCGACGAAGGGCAACGGTGCATAGGGCGCCAGCGCCGCCGACAGCACCACCGGGCCCGAACCCGGACCGCCGCCGCCATGCGGGGTGGAGAAGGTCTTGTGCAGGTTGATGTGCATCGCATCGACGCCGAGATCACCCGGGCGCACCCGGCCGACGATCGCGTTGAAGTTGGCGCCGTCGCAATAGACATAGCCGCCGGCGGCATGGACCGCGTCGGAAATGTCCTTGAGGTCCGGCTCGAACAGGCCGCAGGTGTTCGGGTTGGTGATCATCACGCCGGCGATGTCCGGCCCCAGCCGCGCCTTGAGTGCCGCCACGTCGACCCGGCCTTCCGGCGTCGCGGGGATGTCCTCCACCGCGAAGCCGGCGAAGGCCGCCGTCGCCGGGTTGGTGCCGTGCGCCGATTCCGGCACCAGCATGATGCGGCGCGCGGTCTCGCCCTTGGCGTCGAGCGCGGCGCGGATCGCCAGCACGCCGCAGAGTTCGCCATGCGCGCCGGCCTTGGGGCTCATCGCCACCGCCTGCATGCCGGTGAGCGTGATCAGCCAGTGCGCGAGCTGGTCGATCGCCTCCAGCGCGCCCTGCACGGTATCGACCGGCTGCAGCGGGTGGATGTCGGCGAAGCCCGGCAGGCGTGCCATCCGCTCGTTGAGGCGCGGATTGTGCTTCATCGTGCAGCTGCCCAGCGGGAACAGGCCGAGATCGATGGCATAGTTCTGGCGGCTGAGGCGGGTATAGTGGCGCACCGTCTCGGGCTCGGACAGGCCCGGCAGGCCGATGGCCTTCGAGCGCTCCATGCCCGCGAGGCGCGACTTGCCCGCAGGGGCCTCACCGAAATCGACGCCGGTGGTGTCGGTGGAGCCGATCTCGAAGATCAGCGCCTCTTCCAGCATCAGCGCGCGGTTGCCGGTGTACGTGCCCTCGGCGCTCTCGCCACCTCCCGACGGCGTGGTGGGGCGCCAGCCCGACGGATTGATCGTGCTCATGCCAGCACCTCCTCGAGTGCGGAGGCAAGCGTCTCGACGTCCTCCTCCGTGGTGGTTTCGGTGACCGCGACGACGAGGCCGTTCTGCAACTCCTCGACGCCCGGATAGAGGCGGCCGAGCGACACGCCGGCCAGGATGCCCTTGTCGGCAAGCTGGCGGACGACGGGGCGCGCTTCCTTGGACAGCTTCAGGGTGAATTCGTTGAAGAACCGGTCGGTGACCAGCTCCACCCCGTCCACGTCGGCGAGGCGATCGGCGGCGGCGCTGGCGCCGACATGGTTGAGCTCGGCGAGCTGGCGCAGGCCCTTCTCGCCCAAGAGCGTCATGTGCACCGACATGGCGAGCGCGCACAGCACCGAGCTGGTGCAGATGTTCGACGTCGCCTTTTCGCGGCGGATATGCTGCTCGCGGGTGGAGAGCGTCAGCACGAAGCCGCGCTTGCCGCTGGCGTCCACCGTCTCGCCACAAAGGCGGCCCGGCATCTGGCGCACCAGCTTTTCCGAGCAGGCGAACAGGCCGACATACGGCCCGCCGAATTGCAGGCCGACGCCGAGCGACTGGCCCTCGCCGACGACGATGTCCGCGCCCATCTCGCCCGGCGCCTTGATCGCCCCCAGCGCCACCGGCTCGGTGACGACGGCGATCAGCAGCGCCTTCTTGGCGTGGCAGGCCTCGGCCAGCGCCGACATGTCCTCGATGCGGCCGAGAATGTCCGGATACTGGACGACGACGCACGAGGTGTCGGCGTCGATCGCGTTGATCAGGTCGAGCGTGTCGGGCTCGGGGCTCAGCGTCGGCACGCCGGTGACGAGCTGATCGCCGGTGAAGCGCGCCATCGTCTTGGCGACCGAGACATAATGCGGGTGCAGACCGCCCGAGAGGATCGCCTTGCCGCGCTTGGTGACGCGGCGCGCCATCGAGATCGCTTCCCAGCACGCGGTCGAGCCGTCGTACATCGAGGCATTGGCGACGTCGCAACCCAGCAGCCGGGCGATCTGGCTCTGGAACTCGAACATCATCTGCAGCGTGCCCTGCGCGATTTCCGGCTGGTAGGGCGTGTAGGCGGTGAGGAACTCGCCGCGCTGGATGAGGTGATCGACCGAGGCCGGCACATGGTGGCGATAGGCCCCTGCCCCCAGGAAGAACGGCACCTCGCCGGCGGCGAGGTTCTTGCGCGCCAGCGCGGTCATGTGGCGTTCGACCGCGAGTTCCGACGCATGCATCGGCAGGCCGGCGATCGGCCCGCTCAGGCGGGCGCTTTCGGGCACGTCGACGAACAGATCGTCGATCGACGGGGCGCCGATCGTGCCAAGCATTGCCTGACGGTCGGCCGGGGTAAGGGGCAGGTAGCGCATCGACTGTCCTACTCTACCTCCCGCAAATGGGAGGGATTATGGGGTGGGATGATCCCGTGAAGGGTGGCAATCCCATCATGCTTTCGTTCCTCCCCCTCGAGGGGGAGGATAGCGGAGCTTGGCGCTTCAGCGCCTAGCGCAGCTTGGAGAGGGTGAGCGGTTGCCTGAGCAACCGCTCACCCTCTCCCTCCCACTGCCTCCGGCAGCGGGCCCCTCCCTCCCCCCAGGAGGGGGAGGGGCTAATAAGAGATCACAGCTTGGCGACGAACGCCTGGTACTTGGCCTCGTTCATCAGGCCTTCCAGCTCGCTCTCGTCGCTGAGCGTCATCTTGAAGAACCAGCCTTCGCCTTCCGGATCCTCGTTCACCAGCGCGGGGTTGTCGGCGAGGTCGCTGTTGCCCTCGACGACGGTGCCCGACACCGGCGCATACACGTCCGACGCCGCCTTGACGCTCTCGACGACCGCGGCATCGTCGCCCTTGCTCAGTTCCTTGCCCTCGTCGGGCACTTCGACGAACACGATGTCGCCGAGCTGGCTCTGGGCATATTCGGTGATGCCGACCGTCGCGACGTCGCCGTCGACTTCGATCCACTCATGGTCTTCGGTAAAATAACGGCTCATGTCACGCTCCCTTTCGGACATAGCGGTGGGGGACGAAGGGCATCGCAACGACCTCCGCGGAATGCTGCTTGCCCCGCTGGACAAGCGTAATCTTGGTACCGGCCGCTGCAAGGGCCGAGGGCACATAGGCCATCGCGATCGGCTTCTGCACCGAAGGCGCGAACCCGCCCGAGGTGACCTTGCCGACCTCGGCGCCCGAGGCATCGACCACCGCCGCGCCCTCGCGCACCGGCTGGCGGCCCTCGACGATCAGGCCGACGCGCTTCATGGCGCTGCCCTGCTCGCGCTCGGCGAGGATGCGCTCGGCACCGGCGAAACCGCCCTCTTCGCGGCGGCGCTTGGACAGCGCGAAGCCCAGATCGGCGGCGACTGGCGTGGTCTCCAGATCGAGGTCATGGCCGTAGAGCGGCAGGCCGGCCTCCAGGCGCAGCGAATCGCGCGCGCCCAGGCCGATCGGCTTCACCTCGGGCTGCGCGGTGAGCGCGTCGGCGAACGCCTCCGCCGCCTCGCCCGGCAGCGAAATCTCGTAGCCGTCCTCGCCGGTATAGCCCGAGCGGCTGACCCAGAGCGGGTTGCCGTTCCATTCGAACGCGGCGGCTGTCATGAACACCAGCGTCTCGACGCCCGGCAGCACGCGTGCGAGCGCGGTCACCGCCTCCGGCCCCTGCAGCGCCAGCAGCGCCTGATCCTCGAGATGGTTGATCGTCACTTCGTCTGGCAGGAACTCGCGGAACACGCCCAGATCGTCCCACTTGGTCGCGCCGTTGACGACCATGTAGATCGTGCCGCCCTCGATCTCGAAGGCATTGTCGGCGGGCAGCCGGGTCATCATCAGGTCGTCGTGAATGCCGCCTTCTTCGCTGAGCAGCAGCGAATAGCGCATCCGGCCCTCGCCCAGGCCCTTCACGTCGCCCGGCAGCAGCTTTTCGAGGCCGGCGTCGAAGTCGACGCCCGAGAAGAGCAGCTGGCCCATATGGCTGACGTCGAACAGCCCGGCATGTTCGCGCGTCCAGAGATGCTCGGCCATGATGCCTTCATACTGGACCGGCATGGCATAGCCCGCGAACGGCACCATCCGGCCGCCGCGCGCGCGGTGCCAGGCGTCGAGCGGCAGCGTCTCGATCGGCAGGTCGGTGGCGGTATCTTCGGCGGCTTCGCTCATGGGGCACTCCGGGCATCAGGGTTTCAACGGCGCGCGTGGAGCCGAAGCCCTTCGCAACACCATCGCCCCCTCTGTCACGGAACCTGAGAGCTTTCGCACGGGTGGTACCCGGCTTACCCCTTCGGTGGAGCCCGGCCTCGGCGGCCGTCTCGCTTTCCAGAGTGTCGTGGCCTGCGCGGTCCTCGGTGCCTGAGAGATTCCGGGGCGGTTGCTCCTTCGGCGATCCGGCGAACCGGATTCTCTCCCGCGCATGCCCATGCCGGTTGCCCGGCATCGACGTCCGCGAGCCTTGGCGGGACGGCTGGCGCGAGTCAATCGGGATAGTGGTGATTTTAGATCCTCCCCGGAACGGGGAGGGGGACCATGCGCAGCATGGTGGAGGGGCCGCCGCGCCAGCGGCGGTAGTTCTGCGTTGGCAGCGCAACCGCGCCTGTCGGCGCGCCCCTCCACCACGCGGCTTGCGCCGCGCGGTCCCCCTCCCCGTTCCGGGGAGGATCTTAACGTAGGATCACCGCGTCGCGTTGTACTTGAGCTGCTCGTCGGTCAGCTGGAAGCCCACCAGCGCCTCGAACGTCGCCGAGAGCACCGCGCGACGCACCGACGGATCGCTCAGCGGATCGGTCGCCGCCGATTCCTCGCCTGCCTTGCGCTTGGCGGTCAGGCGGCGACGGACCTCGTCGGGGAGCGTCGCGGCGGCGTGCGAGACGCTGCTCGTCGCCGTCCCCACGGCGCTGGCGCGGAGCTGGCCCGCCTCGAAATGGAGCGTAACGTTGGCGACACGCTTCGCCTCGACATTGGTCCCGCCGCGCACCACGGTGAGGAAATAGGGCAGCACCACGTCGCGTGCCGGACCGGCATCGCGGCGGCGGGCCAGGACGTCGAACTTGACGTCGGTCACCACCTGCGCGCCGGCATCGTTGCAGGTCGACTGGATGTTGGTGATCGTCGCCACCACGTCGATCGCGCTCGCCTCGCGGCTGGTCGCCGGATCGAACAGCGTCACGTCGCCGGTGCCGGCCGGAATCGCCACCGTCGGGCAGGCGGTGCGCACCGCGCTGATGCCGCCTTCGGTGATTTCGCCGGTGCGGGCGCAACCGCTGGCGGCGAGCAGGATCAGGGCGGGAACGGTGAACTTAGGCACAGACAAGGGAGGGCAACCTTTCGAACCGAACAGCCGCCCCCCATCTGCGACGAGACGGGGACCGGAACGGCGCGCACCATAGGAACCGCCTTCCGCCCGCGCAAGCAATCGCGTAGAGGCTCCACCCGATGGCAAACACCGAAAAGCGTCCCCTGGAGCTGCTGATCGCAGCGCCCCGCGGCTTCTGCGCCGGCGTCGACCGCGCGATCCGCATCGTCGAACTCGCGATCGAGAAATATGGCGCGCCGGTCTATGTCCGGCACGAGATCGTCCACAACAAGTTCGTCGTCGAGAATCTGCGCGCCAAGGGCGCCGTGTTCGTCGAGACGCTGGACCATGTGCCGGACGGCGTGCCGGTGGTGTTCTCCGCCCACGGCGTGCCCAAGGCGGTGCCGCACAAGGCCGAGCAACGCGGGCTTTCCTATCTCGACGCGACCTGCCCGCTGGTCTCCAAGGTCCATCGCCAGGCCGAGCGCCACGTCGCCGCCGGGCGCCACATCCTGTTCGTCGGGCATCAGGGCCACCCCGAGGTGATCGGCACCTTCGGCCAGGTCCCCGAAGGCGCGATGACGCTGGTCGAGACCGAGGCCGATGCCGAATCGGTGGTGGTGCCCGATCCCGAGAATCTCGCCTTTCTCACCCAGACCACGCTGTCGGTGGACGATACCGCCGCGGTGCTCGGCATCCTCAAGCGCCGCTTCCCGACGATGCTGGCGCCGGGCGCGGACGACATCTGCTATGCCACCTCGAACCGGCAGGGGGCGGTGAAGGCGATCGCCGAGCAGGCCGAGCTGGTGCTGGTGATCGGCGCGCCCAATTCGTCCAACTCGCTGCGGCTGGTCGAGGTCGCCAAGCGTGGCGGCGCCCGTGCGGTGCTGATCCAGCGCGCCGCCGAGATCGACTTCGCCTGGTTCGACGGCGTGACCCGCGTCGGTATCAGCGCCGGCGCCTCGGCCCCGGAAGTCTTGGTCCGCGAAGTCGTCGAGCAGCTCGGCACCCGGTTCGCGGTGACCGAGCGCGAGGTGGAGACGGTGGAAGAGAACGTCGTGTTCAAGCTGCCGCGCGGGCTCGAGGCTGCGTAATGGCCGTCTACACGCAGGTTTCGGCCGAGGCGCTGTCGGCGTTCCTCGAGCGCTTCGACGTCGGCGAGCTGGTCTCGGCCAAGGGCATCGCCGAGGGGGTGGAGAACAGCAACTACCTCGTCGACACGAGCAAGAGCCGCTTCATCCTGACGCTGTACGAGAAGCGCGTCGACCAGGGTGACCTGCCCTATTTCATGGCACTGCTCGATCACTGCGCCGATCGCGGGCTGCCGGTGCCCCCGGCGGTGCCCGATCGCGACGGCACGCTGATCCACACGCTGGAAGGACGCCCGGCGTGCCTGATCCAGTTCCTGTCGGGGGTCTCGGTCTCGCACCCGACGCCTGCACAGGCGCGCGCGGCGGCCGAGGCGATGGGCCGGATGCACAAGGCGGTCGCCGACTTTCCGCAGGATCGCCCCAATTCGATGGGGGTGGATACCTGGCGCCCGCTGTTCGAACGCTGCGGCACCAGCCTCAACGACATCGCCCCGGGGCTGTACGAGGAACTCGGCCGGGCGCTCGACCGCGTCACCGCGCTGTGGCCGCGCGAAGGCTTCGACACCTGCGCGATCCATGCCGACCTGTTCCCGGACAATGTCCTGATGCTCGGCAACCGGGTGACGGGTTTGATCGACTTCTACTTCGCCTGCACCGACCTCCGGCTCTACGACCTCGCGGTGATGCACACCGCCTGGGCGTTCGACGCGACGGGCGAGCGGTTCGATCCGTACGTGTCCGAGGCGCTGCTGGAGGGCTATGAGACCAGCTACAAGCTCACCGAAAAGGAACGCGCGATCCTGCCGCTGCTGGCGACCGGTGCCTGCATCCGTTTCACCCTGTCGCGCGCCTGGGACTGGCTCAACACCCCCGCCGACGCGCTGGTGACGCGCAAGGACCCGATGGCCTTCTGGCGACGGTCGCACGTCTATGCCTCCGTACTGTCGGCGATCGCATGACTGCCGAACTCCAGCATGTCGAGATCGCGACCGACGGCGCGTGCAAGGGCAATCCCGGCCCGGGCGGCTGGGGCGCGCTGCTGCGCATGGGCGACATCGAGAAGGAACTGTCCGGCGGCGAGGCGCACACCACCAACAACCGCATGGAGCTGATGGCGGCGATCGAGGGGCTGAAGGCGCTCAAGCGCCCCTGCCGGGTGACGCTCTCCACCGACAGCCGCTATGTGATGGACGGCCTGACCAAGTGGATCCATGGCTGGATGAAGAATGGCTGGCGCACGGCCGACAAGAAGCCGGTCAAGAACGCCGATCTCTGGCAGGAACTCCTCGCCGCCGCCAAGCCCCACCGGGTCGAGTGGAAATGGGTCAAGGGCCATGCCGGGCATCCGGACAATGAGCGGGCGGACAAGCTGGCGAGCGACGCGGCGGTCGCGGCGCGGTGATGCCGCGCTTCGTCGACAGCATGGCATCGCGCGAGGGGCGTTTCGCGCTCGGCACCGACATGGTGAGCGGACAACCCTATCTGAGCATTCCTGTCAGCAATCGCCTGGCAGACTATGAAGAATATTACCGGCTGACGGATTCAGAGCGGGTCGTGTTTGAGAGCGATATGGTCCTTGCAGCGGCCTTCGCTGCGAAGTGCCGTCGCCGAGAGATAGACGACCGCTTGATCCTCCCGCCGGGAGCGGATCGAGGAAACTGATCAATCGGTTGGCGACACTTCAGTCTCCGCCCGACACGTTCCGACCAAAACCGAGGGGGTGCCCATGCTCGCTTACACGGTCCTGCTGATCCTTGCTGCGCCTCTCCAGGCAGTGGCCGCCCCGCCCCAAGCCGCAGCGCCCGCCCCGGCGCAGGCCGAGCATGTCGCGATCCAGGCGTCGGACATCGATCGCAGCGCCGCCTTCTACCACGAGGCGTTCGGGCTGCGGCTCATCCCGACGCCGCTCAAGAACCGCCGCTGGCTCGATCTCGGCCATGGCATGGCGCTGCACATTCTCGACGGCCGCACCGCGCCCAAGCCGTCGAACCGAGACGAGCATCTCGCCCTCCATGTCGACGATCTCGCGACGGTGATGGCGTGGCTCGACGCGCACCATCTCGCCTGGACCAACTTCACCGGCGCGCCGCGCAAGATGCAGCTCCGCTTCGATGGGGTGCGCCAGATCTATGTGCAGGATCCTGACGGGTACTGGCTGGAGGTGGGGGATAGCCGGGGCACGCCGGCAGGGTGACGGGCGCGCTCACAATCATCATCACGTCGGCAGCACTCTGCAGCTTGGAAGGTTGCAAGGCAGAAGCACCGGAGATTTGCAGAAGCTCGCCACCTGAAGCTGCAGAGCATTACCAGCAATGGGCAAACGAACGGGCTAAGGCAGGCTGTAAAGACGGGCACGTATCAGACGCAACGGACGCCCTGCCCGAATACCGCCACGGCTTGTTGTGAAGCTCCGTAGCCAGCTCCCAAATCCTCCCCCGCCAGGTGGAGGTGGCGCCAAAGGCGGCGGAGGGGGAGGATGCACGACGGCGGCCGTTCTGGCATCTTCCCCCTCCGACCCGCTGGCGCGCCCCCCCCCTGGCGGGGGAGGATAAAATCAGTACCTTACGCCGTTGCGAGCGCCACCTCATACTGCGCCGTGGTCTTCGCCGCGACTTCCTCCGCAGTCACCCCCGGCGCCAGCTCCACCAGCCGGAACGGCGAGCCATGGTCCACGCGCGAAAACACCGCGAGGTCCGTGATGATCATGTCCACCACATTCCTGCCCGTCAGCGGCAGGGTGCAGTCGGGGATGAACTTCGGGCTGCCGTCCTTGGCGGTATGCTCCATCACCACGATGATCTTCTTCACGCCCGCGACCAGGTCCATCGCGCCGCCCATGCCCTTGATCATCTTGCCCGGGATCATCCAGTTGGCGATGTCGCCGCCCTGGCTCACTTCCATCGCGCCGAGCACGGTGAGGTCGATATGCCCGCCGCGGATCATCGCGAAGCTGTCCGCCGAGCTGAAATAGACCGAGCTGGGTAGTTCGCTGATCGTCTGCTTGCCGGCGTTGATCAGGTCCGGATCCTCGTCGCCCTCATAGGGGAACGGGCCGATGCCGAGCATGCCGTTCTCGGACTGGAGCGTCACCTCCACCCCGGCCGGGATATGGTTCGCCACCAGCGTCGGGATGCCGATGCCGAGATTGACGTAGAAGCCGTCCTGCAGCTCCTTCGCGGCGCGCGCCGCCATGTCGTCGCGGGTCCAGGCCATCAGTGCTTCTCCTGCGGATCCGTCCAGCGCGTCGCCGGCGGGAAGGTTTGGTCATAGGTGGAACCGAGCCCGGTTCCGTAGACGGGGTTGGGCAGCACGAACCAGCCGTGGCCCCAGAGCGCGGCGATCGCCGGGCTGGCGGCGGCCGCGCGTCGCTCGGGCGGGGTGAGGCCGGCGAACAGGTCGGTGAAGTCGCCGAGCTGGTCGCCGCCCATCGCCACCACGCACCAACGCTGGGCGATCGCGTTGCGGCGGGCATCCTTGCCCGACTTGCCGTCGACATCGCCCTTGAGGAAGAGCGTCTCGCCATGCTTGGCAGGGCCGAGGCCCGCGAAGACCAGCGCGGCTTCGGTCTCCTCGGCATTGGCGGCGGCGCGGTTGGTGTTGAAGACCACCGTCACGCCCATCGCCCGGAGCGCGCGCACTGCGTCGACCGCGCCGGGGACGGCGGCGACCTTCATCGCACCGGTTTTTTCCCACCGGTCCCAGCGGGCGGAATCCCAGCCGCCCGAACGCTGCGCATCGTCACCCTCGTACCCGAGGTTGAGCAGCAGCGTCTCGTCAACATCGAACACGGCGGCGGGCGGCTTGTCGCCGCAAGGCTGGAAGCGCGGGCCCGCGAGCGTCGCGCCGGGCTCCAGCACGACCGACAGCCCACCGCGCCTGGCCATGCGCGCGCGGGTCTGATCGACCAGCGCGTTATAGGCCTGCACGCTCAGCGCCGCCGCCTCGCCCGAGCCGTAGAGATATTGCATGCCGCCCGGCACGCCGCCGGATGCGGCAGCCGGTGCCTGCGGCGCCTGCACCACATGGGTATCGACGACGCAGCCCGACAATGCCAGCCCGGCTGCCAGCAGCAGCCCGCCCCGGATCACGCCGCCTCGCGCGGACGGACGGTGCGGAACTCGATCTTCTTGTCGTAGGGCGCGCCGACGACCAGCCGCTTCACATAGATGCCCGGCAGGTGGATCTGGTCGGGATCGAGGCTGCCGACCGGCACCACTTCCTCCACCTCGGCAATGCACAGGTGGCTGGCGGTGGCCATCGGCTGGTTGAAGTTGCGCGCGGTCTTGCGGAAGATCAGGTTGCCCGCCTCGTCGGCCTTCCAGCCCTTGATGATCGAGATGTCGGCGCGGATGCCGCGCTCGAGGATATATTCCTCGCCGTCGAAGACCTTCACTTCCTTGCCCTCGGCCACCTTCGTGCCGACACCGGTCTTGGTGTAGAAGCCGGGGATGCCCGCGCCGCCGGCCCGGCAGCGCTCGGCGAGCGTGCCCTGCGGGCAGAATTCCACCTCCAGCTCGCCGGAGAGATACTGCCGCTCGAACTCCTTGTTCTCGCCAACGTACGACGAGATCATCTTCTTCACCTGGCGGCTGCGCAGCAGCTTGCCCAGGCCCTCATTGTCGATGCCGGCATTGTTCGAGGCGATGGTGAGGTCCTTGACGCCCGAAGCCTGGATCGCGTCGATCAGCCGCTCGGGAATGCCGCACAGGCCGAAACCGCCCGCGCAGATCATCATCCCGTCGAACAGCAGCCCTTCCAGCGCTGCGCTCGCGTTGGGGTAGAGCTTGTCCATCGACGATTCCCTCCGAATGTTCGCCCCGGCGATAATCCTCCCGGGGCGGCGGGGTCAAGCGAACCTGAACCAGCTTTCAACTTTGCCCCACCTTCCCTTACGGCAGAGCCGACTGTTGCATGTTCGCCACACATACCAATGTAATCCATCTGTCATATTGCGCCTGCGAACCGAGCGCCTATTTGGGGCGTCTGGATGGCCATCCGGTTATAACAAGTAACAAGTCCAAAGGTATCTGATCATGCGTATTTTCGCAGCGACGGCGCTCGCCCTCATGGCATCCGCAACCCCCGTCCTGGCGCAGGACGCGACCTTCCAGGGTCCGCGCATCGAAGCCGTCGGCGGCTGGGACAACATCAAGTCGGATGGCATCAGCGCGTCGGGCTTCGTCTATGGCGGCGCAGCCGGCTACGACCTGCAGCGCGGCAACCTGGTTGTCGGCGTTGACGGTGAAATCACCGGCACCACCACCAAGAAGACCTTCGACCTCGGCACCATCAAGGGCGGCCGCGATCTCTATGCCGGCGTTCGCATCGGCTATGTCGTGGCACCGGCGACCCTGCTGTACGGCAAGGTCGGCTATGACAACAGCCGCGTGATCGCCCGCTCGGGCCAGCTCCGCGACGCCGAGAACCTCGACGGCGTGCGCATCGGCGCGGGCGTCGAGCGCAGCTTCGGCCACTATTACGGCAAGGTCGAATATCGCTACACCAACGCCTCGCAGGACGTGATCCGTCACCAGGTGCTGGCAGGCATCGGCTACCGCTTCTGAGCGACGCAATGGCGGTGAGGCGCACCCCCGCGCCTCGCTGATCCGAAAAGCCCCGCATCGGCGACGATGCGGGGCTTTTTCGTGGCCACCTCCCCCGCTTGCGGGAGAGGAAGCAGGAGGATTGGCCCTCGCGCCATTTCCCCCTAGCATGCGGCATGACCACGAAACGCACCGGGGGCAGGATCCTCGTCGACAATCTGGTGGCGCAGGGCTGCGACCGGATCTTCCACGTACCGGGCGAGAGCTTCCTCGCCGTGCTCGACGCGCTGCATGACGAGCCGAGCATCGACCTCGTCACCTGCCGCCAGGAAGGCGGCGCCGCGTTCATGGCCTGTGCCGACGGCGCGATGACCGGGCGGCCGGGCGTGTGCTTCGTAACGCGCGGGCCGGGTGCGACCAACGCCAGCATCGGCGTGCATGTCGCGATGCAGGATTCGCAGCCGATGCTGCTGTTCATCGGCGATGTCGACCGCGGCATGCGCGACCGCGAGGGCTTTCAGGAAGTCGACCTGCCGGCGATGTTCGCGCCGCTCGCCAAATGGGCGACGCGGATCGAGGATGCGCGGCGCATCCCCGAATATGTCGCCCGCGCCTGGAACGTCGCGACCTCGGGCCGGCCCGGGCCGGTGGTGATCGCGCTGCCCGAGGACATGCTGCTCGATGTGGTGGAGGCGGTGGACCGCCCCGCCATCGCCGAGCCGATCCAGGCCGCCGACGCCTTCGATCTCGACCAGCTCTACGACCTGCTCCGCGACGCCGAGCGCCCGATCGCGATCGTCGGCGGGGGCGGCTGGGATTCGGATACCGCGGAGGACTTTGCCCGCTTCGCCGAATCGATCGATTTGCCGGTCGCCTGCGCCTTCCGGCGGCAGGACGCGATCGACAATGCGTCGCCCGTCTGGGCGGGCAATCTCGGCTACGGGCCGAATCCGAAGCTGGTCCAGCGGATCAGGGCGGCGGACCTGCTGCTGGTGGTCGGCGCGCGGCTCGGCGAGGCGACCACCGACGGCTACAGCCTGATCACCCCCGAGCATCCGGGCCAGACGCTGGTCCACGTCCATCCGGACCCGAGCGAATTCCACCGCGTCTACCGCGTCGACCTGCCGATCTGCGCGCGGCCGTTCGAGTTCGCGGTCGCGGCCTCGGCCACGGCGGAAGCGGCCAACCTGCCCCGCTTCGACGGCGCCGCCGCGCATGCCGAGTGGCTCGAATGGTCGACGCCCAAGCCGCGCGCGGGCGTGGCGCTCGATCTCGGGCCCTGCGTCGCGGCGATGCGCGCGCAACTGCCGGCGGACACGATTATCTGCAACGGCGCGGGCAATTTCTCGGGCTGGTGGCATCGCTACTGGCCCTATGCCGCGCAGCCGAGCCAGCTCGCCCCAACGGCGGGCGCGATGGGCTATGGCGTCCCCGCAGCCGTCGCCGCAGCGCTGCGCTTCCCCGATCGGCGAGTCGTGGCGGTAGCGGGCGACGGCGACTTCCTGATGAACGGGCAGGAGCTCGCCACCGCGGTCCAGCACGACGTCGATCTGCTGGTGATCCTGGTCGACAACGGCGCCTATGGCACGATCCGCATGCACCAGGAGCGCGCGTTCCCGGAGCGAATTTCGGGCACCAGCCTGCGCAACCCCGATTTCGCCGCGCTCGCCCGCGCGTTCGGCGGCTGGGCGACCACCGTGGAGACCACCGAGGCGTTCGCGCCCGCGCTCGCGCTCGCACTGGCGCAGCCGGGGATCAAGCTGTTGCATTGCAAGACGAATGTCGACGTGATCAGCCCGGCGACGACACTTGCGAAGCTGCGAAATCGCTGAACGGCTAGGAACCCGTTAACCGACCCGATCCTAGAATCGCCCGCATGGGACAGCAGACGAAAGAGCGGTGGAAGACGGCGCATCTCGGCAAGCGGGGGGATCGCGTGCGGTTGGGCGGTCGGCAGATCTGGCAGTGCGAGTGGCGCTGGATCAACAAGGACACCGTCCGCCTGCCCCACCCGCTCTACACCGATCGGATGTTCTCGTTCATGATCTGCGAGGTCGGCCCGGCCTCGGCGCCGGTGCGCTTCGCCGCGGCGCAGGTCGAGCCGGACATGTGGGCGTTCTACGTGCCGGATTGAGCGACGGTCCGCATGCCGAAGTAGATGGAAGAGCATGCCGGCTGCCATCAAGGCGTCATCCCGGCGAAAGCCGGGATCCATTGGGGTCGCCGTCTAGGCTCTTGCTGCGACCGAGAGGCGAATGGATCCCGGCTTTCGCCGGGATGACGCGCGATGGGACAGCGAGACCTACCAATGAATCTTGGTTGGCGCGCTTCCTCGCAGCAGCAGAAGCCCAAAATGAAAACGGGCCGCCCCTTCCAGGGCGGCCCGCTTCGTGTCCGGTCTGCTCCGCGCCTCAGATGTCGTCGCCGAGCGCGCCCTTCACCTTGCCGCCGAGCTGCTGGGCCTTGCCCTTCAGCTCCTGCGCCGCGCCTTCGTCGCGCGTTTCCGGGTTGCCGCTCTGCTGCTTCACCTTGCCGGCCAGCTCGTTGAGATTGCCTTTGATCTTGTCGGTCAGCTCGCCCATGATCGATACTCCTGGCTAAGGTCGGGTGCCACACGACACGGCACCTGCGACTTGCCTGAAATAACGAAGGTTGGGCCGGACCGTTCCCGATCAGCTGCGCGTGACTTCGCCCAGAAACGCCATGGTCGCGCGCCATGCTTCCTGCGCGCCGTCCGGATTCTTGGTCCGCAGCAGCGTCGACGACCCGTGCACCCCGCCCAGCTTGGGCACGAACTGCGTCTTCTGGGTCGAGGGCGATGCGGCGAGGATTTCCCGCGCGGCGTCCTCTTCCTTCCCGTCCTGCGCCGACGTGACGAAGATCGGGACCGAGACCTTCTTGGCCGCGCGCGCGACGGCGCCCTTCTCGTCGAGATATTCGCCCGGCGAGAAGGCAAGCAGAGCCCTGACCTGCCCGGGATGCTCGGCGGCGAGCGGGAAGATCAGCGCGGCCGAATAGCTGCTGCCCCACAGGAGGATCGGCAGCTTCTGCTGCTCCCCCCACGCAAACGCCGCATCGAGGTCCTGCTTCGCATCCGCATAGCCCGCCGAATGGCCGAGCATCTTCACCGTCTCGTTGGTCCCGAACAGCGTGCCGCCGGCGCGCTGGTCGATCCTGAGCGACGAATAGCCCGCCTGCGCCAGCTGGGGCGCGAGCAGCGCATATTCGTCCTTGCCCGATTCGGCTTGGTGGAACAGCAGCAGCAGCGCCTTGGGCTTGGCCGCCTTGGTATAGATGCCCGCGATCTTGATCCCGTCGGCGGCGCGCAGCGTCACCGGCTCGGCCGAGATCGGTCCCTGATTCTCGATCGGGTCGCTCTGCGGCCGCGGATGGCAGCCCGCGACTCCGATCAATGCCAGTGCCGCCAGCGCCCCGCGCATCAGATCAGGCCTGCCAGCGGGCTCGACGGATCGGCATAGCGGCGCTTCGCCATGCGGCCGGCGCGGTAGGAGAGCCGCCCCGCCTCCACCGCCGCCTTCATCGCCGCCGCCATCAGGATGGGATCCTTGGCCTCGGCGATCGCGGTGTTCATCAGCACGCCGTCGCAGCCCAGCTCCATCGCCACCGCCGCGTCCGAGGCCGAGCCGACGCCCGCATCGACCAGGACCGGCACCTTGGCGCCTTCTACGATCAGCCGGATCGTCACCTGGTTCTGGATGCCGAGCCCCGACCCGATCGGCGCGCCAAGCGGCATGATCGCCACCGCGCCCGCATCCTCCAGCCGCTTGGCGGCGATGGGATCGTCGACGCAGTAGACCATCGGCTTGAAGCCTTCCTTGGCCAGCACCTCGGTCGCGCGCAGCGTCTCGACCATGTCCGGATAGAGCGTCCGCGCCTCGCCCAGGACTTCGAGCTTCACCAGCTCCCAGCCGCCCGCCTCGCGCGCCAGCCGCAGCGTGCGGATCGCCGAGTCGGCATCGAAACAGCCGGCGGTGTTGGGCAAATAGGTGATCTTCTTCGGGTCGATATAGTCGGTGAGCATCGGCGCCTTGGGATCGCTGACGTTCACCCGGCGCACCGCCACGGTGACGATCTCGGCGCCCGAGGCGGCCACGGCCGCCGCATTCTGCTCGAAATCCTTGTACTTGCCGGTGCCGACGATCAGGCGCGAGCGGAAGGTCTTGCCCGCCACCGTCCAGCTGTCGTCCGCAAGCGGCGCACCATGGTCGCCGCCGCCCACGAAGTGCACGATTTCCAGCTCGTCGCCATCCTCGACGATGACCTCGCCCAGCGTCGAGCGCGGCACCACTTCGAGATTGCGTTCCACCGCCACCTTCTCGGGCACCAGCCCCAGCTCGCTCGCGAGCTGCGCGAGGGTGAGCCCGGCGGTGATGCGCTTGTGTTCGCCGTTGACGCGGATGGAAACGGTGCCGTCGCTATGCATGAAGAGCCTTGGATTTGATCGGGGACGCCGGCTCATATAGGGAGGACCGCATCCTGCCCGCAACCGAAAGGCGCCTGCTTTGGCCGATACGATCTTCGTCTTGAACGGTCCCAACCTCAACCTGCTGGGCCTGCGCGAGCCGGAAATCTATGGGTCGGACACGCTGGACGACATTGCCGGCATGCTGGAGGACCGCGCCCGCGAGCTCGGGCTCGAGGTCGAGGTGCGCCAATCCAACCATGAGGGCCATCTGATCGACTGGCTGCACGAAGCGCAGGCCGATGGCGCGCGCGCCGTCCTACTAAATCCGGGAGGGTACACGCACACCTCGGTCGCGCTACACGATGCGATCAAGAGCATCAAAACGCCGGTGATCGAGGTGCATCTCTCCAATCCGCACGCCCGCGAATCCTTCCGCCATGTGAGCTTCGTCGGCCGTGCCGCGAAGGGCACGGTGGCCGGGTTCGGGGCACAATCCTATATTCTCGCGCTTGAAGCCGCCGCGCGTCTCTGACAGAGGGCGCCGTTTCATTTGTAGAATTCATAAAGAAGGGTCGTATGGCCGAAGAAACCAAGTCGGGTGCAATGATGGTCGACATCGAGCTGGTGCGCCAGCTCGCCGCCGTGCTCGATGACACCCAGCTGACCGAGATCGAAGTCGAGGATGGCGAACGCCGCGTCCGCGTCGCCCGCAAGGTGACCGCGGCCCCCGCGGCGGTGCAGTATGCCGCGCCCGCCGCGCCGATGCTCGCCGCAGCGCCGGCTGCAACCGCGCCGGCCGAAATCGTCGCCGCGCCCCAGCCGGCCGCCAATGCGGTCAAGTCGCCGATGGTCGGCACCGCCTATCTCAAGCCGAATCCCGAGGCGAAGCCCTTCGTCACGGTCGGCCAGCAGGTCGCCGCGGGCGACACGCTGCTGATCATCGAGGCGATGAAGGTGATGAACCCGATTCACGCGCCGACCGCCGGCACCGTGAAAGCGATCCTGGTCGAGAACGGCCAGCCGGTCGAGTTCGACCAGCCGCTCGTCGTGGTCGAGTAACGGAACGGCCATGCCCGAGATCAAGAAGCTGCTGATCGCCAATCGCGGCGAGATCGCGCTGCGCATCCACCGCGCCTGCCACGAAATGGGCATCAAGACGGTGGCGGTGCACTCCACCGCCGATGCCGATGCGATGCATGTGCGCCTGGCGGACGAGGCGATCTGCATCGGCCCGCCGGCCGCGGCGGAGAGCTATCTCAACATCCCGAACATCATCTCGGCGGCCGAGATCTCGGGCGCGGATGCGATCCACCCGGGCTATGGCTTCCTCTCGGAGAACGCCCAGTTCGCCGAGATCGTCGAGGCGCACGGGCTGATCTTCGTCGGTCCCAAGCCCGAGCATATCCGCACCATGGGCGACAAGATCGAGGCGAAGCGCACCGCCGGCGCGCTCGGCCTGCCGCTGGTGCCGGGCTCGGACGGCCCGATCAGCGACCTGGAAGAGGCCAAGGCGATCGCCGCCAAGGCCGGCTATCCGGTGATCATCAAGGCCGCCTCGGGCGGCGGTGGCCGCGGCATGAAGGTGTGCACCAGCGAGGACCAGCTCGAGACGCTGATGCAGCAGGCGGGCTCGGAAGCGAAGGCCGCGTTCGGCGACGCCACGGTCTATCTCGAAAAGTATCTCGGCAACCCGCGCCACATCGAGTTCCAGGTGTTCGGCGACGGCAACGGCAACGCGATCCACCTGGGCGAGCGCGACTGCTCGCTCCAGCGCCGCCACCAGAAGGTGCTCGAAGAGGCGCTGTCGCCGGTGATCACGCCCGAAGAGCGCGCGCACATGGGCGGCATCGTCGCCAAGGCGATGTCCGACATGGGCTATCGCGGCGCCGGCACGATCGAGTTCCTGTGGGAAAATGGCGAGTTCTACTTCATCGAGATGAACACCCGCCTCCAGGTCGAGCATCCGGTGACCGAGATGATCACCGGCATGGACCTGGTCCGCGAGCAGATCCGAGTCGCCGAAGGCCACGGCCTGTCGGTGCGCCAGGAGGACATCGAGTTCCGCGGGCATGCGATCGAATGCCGCATCAACGCCGAGGATCCGCGGACCTTCGCGCCCTCGCCGGGCACGATCACCCATTTCCACGCGCCGGGCGGCATGCACGTCCGCGTCGATAGCGGCATCTATTCGGGCTACCGGATCCCGCCGTACTACGACTCGATGATCGCCAAGCTGATCGTCTATGGCCGCACCCGCGAGGGCTGCATCCTGCGACTGAAGCGCGCATTGGAAGAGTTCGTGGTCGACGGCATCAAGACGACGATCCCGCTTCACCAGGCGCTGCTCGACGATCCCGAGTTCCTGAAGGGCGACTATACGATCAAGTGGCTCGAGGAGTGGCTGGCCCGCCAGGACGAGGCAGCCGCGGCGTGAAGGCCACCCTCTACCACAATTCGCGCTGCTCCAAGTCGCGCGAGGCGCTGGCGATCCTCACGGACGCCGGCGTCGAGGTGGAGGTGATCGAATATCTGAAGGCTCCCCCGACGCGCGAGACGCTGGCGGAGCTGTACAAGCGCGCCGGCATGACCGCGCGCGAAGGCCTGCGCATCGCCGAGGACGCCGCCAAGCCGCTCAAGGGCGCGGACGACGACACCATCCTCGACGCGATGGCGGCCAACCCGATCCTGATCGAGCGTCCGCTGGTGGTCACCGAGCGCGGCGTGCGGCTGGGTCGCCCGCCGGAAAAGGTGCGGGAAATCCTGTAAAAAGTTCCTCCCCGGCACGGGGAGGGGGACCGCCGCCGAAGGCGGTGGCGGAGGGGCCGCCGCGCACGCGGCGGTATCCCCCGCGGTGAGGTCTCCGCGCCTTTCGGCGCGGCCCCCCCACCATTCGCTGGCGCGAATGGTCCCCCTCCCCGTGCCGGGGAGGAATTTATCACCCCCGCACCCCCGCCGCGATGGTCTCGCGCCACGGCGTGGTCGGCCGGCCGATCAGCCCCGACAGCGTCTTCGACTCGTCGAACAACGCCCCATCGGCCACCCGCGCATCGCTGTCAGCAAGGATCGCAGCGAACGGACCCGGCAGCCCCGCGCCTTCCAGCGCCTTGGCATAGTCGGCCTCCGGCACGTCCTGATACGCCACCGGCTTGCCCGACGCCTCGGCGAGCGCCGCCGCCAGCTCGGCATGGGTGAAGCCGCTGTCACCGGCCAGCTCGAAAATGCCCGCCTGCCCCCGCGCCAGCACCACCGCCGCCGCCTCGGCATAGTCCGCGCGCCCCGCGCCCGAGACCAGCCCCTCGCCCGCGCTGCCGATCAGCACGCCATGCGCGATCGCGGGACCGGCGCTCATCAGGTAGTTCTCGGTATACCAGCCGTTGCGCAGCAGCGCGGCGGGCACGCCGCTGGCCGCCAGCAGCTCCTCGGTCGCCTTGTGCTCGACCGCCATCTGCATCGGCGAGGTCTGGGCGCGGAGCAGGCTGGTATAGGCGATCAGCTGCACGCCCGCCGTCTTCGCCGCGTCGATCACCGCCTTGTGCTGCGGCACGCGGCTGCCGATCGCATTGCCCGAGATCAGCAGCAGCCGAGTCACGCCCGCCAGCCCCGGGGCCAGCGTTTCGGCCGCATCATAGTCGAACGCACGCACGGTCACGCCCTTGGCGGCAAGGTCGGCGACGCGCTCGGGCGTGCGCGCGAGCGCGACGATCTCGCTCGGCGCGACCTTGCCGAGCAGCGATTCGATGACAAGGCGGCCCAGCTGGCCCGAGGCTCCGGTAACGGCGTACATGGCATTTCCTTCCGATCGTGGATTGACCAGCGCGATCTAGCGCCCCACTTACGAATCGTAAGTACGCACACAAAGGTAAGTATCAAAAATGTCGGACGACGCGCCCCGCACCCCCTCGCGCACCCTCGCCGCGATGATGGACCGCGGCGACGTGTTCGTCCCCGATTGCCCGTCGCGCGCGGTGCTCAAGCGGATCACCAGCAGCTGGGGTTTGCTCGTGCTGGTCGCGCTGCAGGGCGGCACCCGCCGCTTCAGCGAACTGCGCCGCCGGGTGAACGGGGTGAGCGAACGGATGCTCGCCCAGACGCTCCAGCAGCTGGAGGCGCACCAGCTCGTTACCCGCCGCAGCCTGCCGGTGGTGCCGCCGCACGTCGAATACAGCCTCACCCCGTTGGGCGAGCAGGCGGCGGCGAAGGTCGAGGATCTGGTCGAGTGGATCCAGGCGAACATCGCCGCGCTGATGCCGGTGGAGGCGCAGGCGGAGGCGGCGGAGTAGCCTCCAACACTACCGTCATCCCGGCGAAAGCCGGGATCCATTGGGGTCTCCGTTCCGGCGCTTGCTGAAACCGAGAGGCGACTGGATACCGGCTTTCGCCGGGATGACGCGCGTGGAAGCGCAAGGGTATGCAACAGGCCCTTGGTGTCAGGCACGTGCGCCCACAGCAACCAGCCCTCCTTTCCCCGCAGTATACCGCGCCGCGCCGACATGGCATGGCATCCCGCCATGATCGCCGCCATCGCCACCCTGCT
This sequence comes from Sphingomonas sp. ABOLE, assembly GCF_003950455.1. Taxonomy (NCBI): domain Bacteria; kingdom Pseudomonadati; phylum Pseudomonadota; class Alphaproteobacteria; order Sphingomonadales; family Sphingomonadaceae; genus Sphingomonas; species Sphingomonas sp. ABOLE. Next base: position 24,228 of record NZ_QQWY01000018.1, on the reverse strand, counting down.
CCTCTGCCAGCTGCTCGGCGAGGGGATCCACCTGCTCTCGGGCCTGCCGCTGCCGGGCGCCGTCATCGGCATGTTCCTGCTGCTCGGCTGGCTGCTGCTCCGCCCGGGCGAGCGGCCCACCCTGGTCCAGGTCTCCGCTTGGCTCACCGCGCATCTCTCGGTGATGTTCGTCCCCGCCGCGGTCGGGCTGATCGAGGAGGGGCCGGTGCTGGCCAAAAATGGTGTGGCGATCGTCGTCGCCACGCTCGCCTCGACGCTGCTGACGATGGCGGTCACCGCGCTGGTCTTCCGCTGGGCGCTCGCGCGCACGGAGCCGACGGCGTGACCGCGGCGTGGCACACGCTCCAGGGCACGCCGCTGCTCTGGCTCGCGGTGACGCTGCTCGTGTTCGAGGGCGCCGACCGCCTGTCGAAGCGCAGCAACCGCCACCCGCTCTGCCACCCGGTGCTGCTGGCGACGCCGGTGCTGATCGCCATCCTGCTCGCGACCCGTACCCCCTACCCGGTCTATGCGCAGAACACCGCGATGCTGGGCTTCCTGCTCGGCCCGGCGACGGTCGGCCTCGCGGTACCGCTGTGGCGCAACCGCGCGCTGGTCCGCCGCGCCGCCGGCCCGCTGCTGCTCGCGTTGTTCGCCGGATCGCTGACCGCGATCGTAAGCGTCACCGGCATCGTCTGGGCCTTCGGGGGCAGCGCCCAGATCCTCGCGACCGTCGCGCCCCGCTCGGTGACGACCCCGGTGGCGATGGCGCTGGCGCAGCAATTGGGGGGCATCCCGGCGCTGGCGGCGGTGGTGGTGCTGATCGCCGGGGTGTTCGGCGCGATGATCGCGACGCCGCTGCTCAACGCCCTGCGGATTCAGGATTACCGCGTGCGCGGGTTCGCCGCGGGCGTCGCCGCGCACGGCTTCGGCACCGCCCGCGCCTTCCAGGTGGACGAGCTCGGCGGCACCTTCGCCGGCATCGGCATGGCGCTCAATGCCGCGATGACCGCACTGCTGCTGACGCTCTGGGCCGTGCTGTAGCCGCTACTCGTCCGTCACGTCCTGCTTGGTGCCGTAGAGCCGTACCGGGCGGCCGTTTTCGCATTCGACGTCGGCGGTCAGGCGCATCTTGCGCAGCGCGCCGTCGCGGCGGCGGATCGCCACGTCGATGGTGAAGCTGGCCCCTTCCGCCACCGCCCGGTCGCGGACCTCACGCAGCAGCGCCTGGGACTCCGGCGTGTACATCCCCACCACCTCGTCGCGGGTCAGCGGCTGGCCGTGCGGGATGCCGAACAGGTCATAGACCCCCGGCGACCAGCGCAGCGCGTTCGTCGCGAGATCGCATTCCCAGGCGGCCGGCAGCGGGATCAGCGGATCGCCGACGCGCAGTCCCGTGCCGAGGAGAGGCTGGATGAGCATGCCAAACGTTAGCATGGCCAGGTTAACGCCTCGTTGTCCACCGCCTCCGCAACTCCCGGGGTGACGCGCGCGCAACACCCCGCTAAGGGGTCCGGCCATGACCCAGATCACGCCCGAGATCGTGGCCGAGCACGGCCTTTCGCCCGAAGAATATGACCGCGTCCTCAAGGCGCTCGGCCGCGCGCCGAACCTGACCGAGCTCGGCATCTTCTCGGTGATGTGGTCCGAGCATTGCAGCTACAAGTCCAGCCGCATCCACCTGAAGAAGCTGCCGACCACCGGCCCGCAGGTCATCTGCGGCCCCGGCGAGAATGCCGGCGTCGTCGACATCGGCGACGGCCAGGCGGCGATCTTCAAGATGGAGAGCCACAACCACCCGTCCTATATCGAGCCCTATCAGGGTGCGGCGACCGGGGTGGGCGGCATCCTGCGCGACGTGTTCACCATGGGCGCGCGCCCGATCGCCAACATGAACGCGCTGCGCTTCGGCCGGCCCGATCATCCCAAGATGAAGCATCTGATCGCCGGCGTCGTCCACGGCATCGGCGGCTATGGCAATTGCGTCGGCGTGCCGACCGTGGGCGGCGAGGTGAACTTCCACCCGGCCTATGACGGCAACATCCTGGTCAACGCGATGACCGTGGGCATCGCCGATACCGACAAGATCTTCTATTCGGCAGCCTCGGGCGTCGGCAATCCGATCGTCTATGTCGGCTCCAAGACCGGCCGCGACGGCATCCACGGCGCGACGATGGCCTCGGCCGATTTCGGCGAGGATTCGGAAGAGAAGCGCCCCACCGTCCAAGTCGGCGATCCCTTCACCGAGAAGCTGCTGATCGAGGCCTGCCTCGAGCTGATGGCCTCGGACGCGATCGTCGCGATCCAGGACATGGGCGCCGCCGGCCTCACCTCCTCCAGCGTCGAGATGGCGTCCAAGGGCGGCGTCGGCATCGAATTGATCATGGACGACGTGCCCCAGCGCGAAACCGGCATGACGCCCTATGAGATGATGCTCTCCGAAAGCCAGGAGCGCATGCTGATGGTGCTCAAGCCCGGTCGCGAGGATTTCGCCGAGGCGATCTTCCGCAAGTGGGAGCTGGACTTCGCCGTGATCGGCCATGTCACCGACACCGGCCGCATGGTGCTCAAGTGGAAGGGCGACGTGGTGTGCGACATCCCGCTCGCCCCGCTGGCCGACGAGGCGCCGCTCTACGATCGCCCGCACGTCCCCACGCCCAAGCAGCCCGAGCTGCAGAACGTGCCCGAATGCACCGATCCCGCTGCCGATCTCGTCAAGCTGATGGGTTCGCCGGACATCGCCAGCCGCCGCTGGATCTGGGAGCAATATGACCACATGGTCGGCGGCGACACCGTGCAGCGCCCGGGCGGCGACGCCGCGGTCGTCCGCGTCCACGGCACCGACAAGGGTCTGGCGATCACCACCGACTGCACCCCGCGCTATTGCTTCGCGGATCCGGTCGAGGGCGGCAAGCAGGCGATTGCGGAGGCCTGGCGCAACCTGTCGGCAGTGGGTGCGACCCCGCTGGCGGTGACCAACTGCCTCAACTTCGCCAACCCGCAGCGCCCCGAGATCATGGGCCAGATCGTCGGCTGCCTCGAAGGCATGAGCGACGCCTGCCGCGCGCTCGACTTCCCGATCGTCTCGGGCAATGTCAGCCTCTACAACGAGAGCAAGGCCACCGGCGGCGGCTCGGCGATCCTGCCGACCCCCGCGATCGGCGCGATCGGCCTGCTCAAGGACTGGCAGAAGAACTGCACCATCGCCTTCAAGGGCACCGGCGACGTGATCATCGCGGTCGGCGAGCGCGGCGGCCATCTCGGCCAGTCGATCTGGCTGCGCGAGATCTGCGGCCGCGAGGAAGGCCCGCCCCCGCCCGTCGACCTGATGATGGAGCGCCGCACCGGCGCGTTCATCCGCTCGGCGATCTGCGGCGGCGCGGTCACCGCCTGCCACGACGTGGCGGACGGCGGCCTGGCGGTCGCGGTGGCCGAAATGGCGCTGGCGTCGAACATCGGCGCGATCCTCGACCAGCCCCAGCCCTTCGGCGTGGCGGGCAGCTGGTTCGGCGAGGACCAGGGCCTGTACGTGGTGACCGTCAAGGACGAGGCGCTGGCCGATTTCCTGGTCGCCGCCGACAAGGCCGGCCTCGCCGCCGACCCGATCGGCCGCACCATCGCCAACCGCATCATCTTCGAGATGGAGGAAGGCGATTTCTGCGTGAGCCTCGACGACCTGCGCAAGGCGCATGAGGGCTTCTTCCCGGCGCTGATGGGCACGGCCGAAGCGGTCAGCGAAGCGAACGCGATCTGATTGCCAGGCTGGGGGTTCGCCGGGTCGGGATGAATCCGGCGTCCTCCCCACCACCCGTCATCCCGGCGAAAGCCGGGATCCATTGGGGTCGCCCTTGCGGCTCTTGCTGCTAACGAGAGGCGACTGGATCCCGGCTTTCGCCGGGATAACGGCGTGCGCGCACGTCGCCCACGCCTTGCACGAACCACACGCAATCGCACCGCCGCCCCCCCAAATGGGGGGTACCCCACCGCTCGCCTTGGGCTGGTGACAGCGCGGTCGCCGCGGCATTCTTCACCGATGTCGGATTTTGGGGATCGGGCCACGAGCGGCGGCAGCGTCGTCTTGCCGGGCGGGACGCGGCTGGACGCCGCGCTGGACGGGGTCCGGCTGCGCGCGCTCGCCGCCGCGCTGCTCGCGCTCGGCATCTTCTGGATCGACAGCTTCACCAGCTTCCACAGCGCGATCGCCACGCTCTACGCGGTGGTCCTGCTGCTCGCCGGCGCGCGGCTCGATCGGCGCCAGCTGGTCGGCTGGAGCCTCGCCTGCGCCGCGCTCACCATCGCGAGCTTCGTCATCGTCCACCGCAACGCGCCGTCGACCGAAGCCGCGCTGCGCCTGCTGGTGAGCCTCGCCGCCAATGCCGTCACCACCGCGCTGCTGCTCCACCGCATCGTGCTCGACCAGCGCGTCGCGCGCGAGGAGCGCCGCTATGCGACGATGACCGACACACTGGCGATCGCGATCTGGGAACATGATTTCAGCTGCGTCGATGCCGCCATCCAGGGCCTGCGCGCGTGCGGGGTCACCGATCTGCGCGCCTATCTGCGCGCGCATCCCGAGTTCGTCGCCCATATCCGCCGCCAGGTGCGCATCACCGACGTCAACCAGACCGCGCTCGACATGATGGGCGTGGCCAGCAAGGCCGCCTTCTTCCGCAAGCTGGGCGACTTCCTGCCCGAGACCGATGCCAGCTTCGCCGAGTGCATCCTCGCGATCGACGAGCGCCGCCCGATGTTCCAGGCCGAGACCCAGGTGATCGCCGCCGACGGATCGCCGATCGACATCATCGTCGCCTTCAGCCTCGCCCCCGGCACCTGCCTGGCGCAGGTGCCCGGCAGCATCCTCGACATCCGCCAGCGCAAGCGGCTGGAGACCACGATCGAGCGCACGCGCATCGAGCTGGAGCGCGTCCAGCGCACCGCCGCGATCGGCGCGATGTCCGCCTCGATCGCGCACGAGATCAACCAGCCGATCTCCGCGGTGCAGAGCTATGCCGATTCCGCCGCGCGCTGGCTCGCCCGGCCGGAGCCGAACCTCGACGAGGTGCGTCTGTCGCTCGCCGGGCTCAACCAGGCGGTGGCGAACATCCATGCGGTGGTCCAGCGGGTCCGCTCGCTGGTCGGCGGATCGCAGTGCGACATGCAGCCGCTGGGACTGGGCAGCCTGGTTGCGGACACGCTCGCCATCGCCGCGCGCGACCTGGACGCGCACGGCGCGCGGATCCATGTCGCGCCGCTGGGCGAACCGACGGTGGTCGGCGACCGAATCCTGCTCAAGCATTTGCTGCTCAACCTGATCACCAACGCGCTGCAGGCGATGGAAGGCGCGGGCATGGCCGAAAAGCGCCTCGACCTGTCGCTCCACGCCAGGGACGACCATGTCCTGCTGCTGCTGCGCGACCACGGCCCGGGCCTGGCCCCGGAGATCGCCGAGCCGTTCGAGACCTTCGTCACCACCAAGCCCGGCGGCATGGGGCTGGGCCTGTCGATCTGCCGCTCGATCGTCGAGCTGCACGACGGCCGCATCGCACTGAGCAACCACCCCGATGGCGGTGCGCTGGCGGCGATCGAGCTGCCGCTGGCGGCCTAGGTTCAGCGCTCCCCAGAGATCGTCATCCCGGCGGAAGCCGGGATCCAGACGCCACACGTTACCAGCTGGAGCCGGGACGGCGCCCCCAATGGATTCCGGCTTTCGCCGGAATGACGATGCATAGATGCGGCACCGTCAGCCCATCGCCCGCGCCAGCGCGCCGGACAGCAGGTCCGGATCGACCGGCTTGTCGAGCAGCGCCACCAGGTCCAGCGCCGCGGCGCGGGCGCGCAGGTCGGGCGTGGGATAGGCGGTCATCAGGATCACCGGCACCGTCGATCCGCGTTCGCGCAGCTGCTGGCGCAGCTCCAGTCCGGATCGACCGGGCATCTGCAGGTCGGTGAGCACACAGTCCGCGGCATCGTCGCCCGCCTCGAGAAAGGCGTCGGCCGATGGGTAGATCGCGGTGCGATAGCCGAAGGAGCGAATCAGGCTCGCCGCCGCATCGCGGACCAGCGCATCGTCATCCACCACAGCAACCAGGCTTTCCGACACGCGCACCGCTCCATCGTCGCCGGGGCATCCGGGACTGGCTCCCAAGCTAGGGCGCGCCGGCGCGTCTGTAAGCTATACGCTTGGTTATTCGGCGAACTACGCAACCCCGTCGAGGGGCGCGAGCGACTCCGCGGCCCGCACCAGATCGGGAACGGTGCGCAGCCCCATCTTGCGCATCAGGCTGGCGCGGTGGAGCTTCACGGTGATCTCGGCGATCCCCAGCTCGCCCGCGATCTGCTTGTTGAGCAGGCCCCGCACCACGCCTTCCATGACCTGCCGCTCGCGCGCGGTGAGCGTGGCGAAGCGCTGGCGCATGCCTGCGCTCTCCTGCGCCGCGCTGCGTCGCTCGGCGGCGCGGGCGAGCCCGGCATTGACCGCATCGAGCATGTCCTGGTCGCGGAACGGCTTGGTGAGGAAGTCCACCGCCCCGCCCTTCATCGCCTTCACCGACATGGGGATGTCGCCATGCCCCGTGAGGAAGATCACCGGCAGGTCCACCCCGCGCTCGGCCAGCCGATCGCGGCACTCGAAGCCCCCCATGTGCGGCATCCGGACGTCGACGACGAGGCAGCACGGCGTCTCGGGCAGCGGCGCATCGAGAAATTCCTGCGCCGAGCCATAGTTGCGCACCGCGAAATCGACCGAGCGAAACAGCGAATCCAGCGATCCGCGCACCAGCGGATCGTCATCGACGACCAGCACGACGGGCTGCGCTTCGGACGCGGGAGCGAGGCGGGTCATGGGTTGCGATCCTTTCGCAACGGAGGTGCCGCAAGGGGCACACGCGGGCAATCCCGAAGGGGGTGTCGACTCGCCCCCCGAATGGGCGAGGCAAAGGGCCGGTGACGGCGCTGCGCATCTGTCTGCGATGCAAGGGCGGACGCTGACTGCCGCGCGCGCCACGCCGGAGCCGTGGCAATAGAAATTTTCGTGCCGCCCCCTTTCCTACAGATTGATGTTCTCTCTATGTTCCTCCTGCCCGGTAAGTCCGGGACAGTAAATGCGGAGAATTTCCATGTCGGTTCAGACATTTGTACAGCCGCAAAGCTCCTCGCAGTCGGCGTCCTCCTATCCTGCGATCGTGGATGGTGCGGTTTCGGTACTCACGCGCCTTGGCGATAATTTCGCGCCCCACGCGATCGGCTTCCCCAACATGACCATCGCCGTCGACGCCGGTCACTTCATGATCGGCCAGACCTTGGTGGAGAAGCCGGCGCAGATTTCGTCCACAATCACGCCGCCGGCAAATAACGCGCGGATCGATCGCGTTGTTATCGACAATCTGACCGGCCTGGTGTCGGTTGTTACCGGCGCCGAAAGTGCAACCCCCTCTGCTCCGGACATTCCTGCCGGAACGTCCCCCGTCGCACAGATCATCTTGCAGGTCGGCACCACGGCGATCACGAACAGCATGATCACCGACGAGCGAGACTTCGGAACCCTCGGAAGCAAGGGGCTGGGGGGCTTGATCGACGTCACCACCTTCACGACGAGTGGAACATACACGCCCCCTGCCGGGACCCAACGCGTGATCGTAGAGGCAGTTGGCGGCGGCGGTAGCGGCGGCGGTGCCGGCGCAACCAATGGCAGTACGGTGCAAGCTGCCAGCGGCGGCGGCGCAGGCGCCTATGCGAAGGCACTTCTGACGTCCGGATTTTCCGGCGTTGCCGTGACTGTGGGTGCGGGCGGAGCGGCCCCAGCGGCCGGTTCCAACAGCGGAAACCCTGGGTCTGCGACCAGCTTTGGCAGCATCATCAATTGCCCGGGTGGTACTGCAGGGATCGCAACGCCGTTATACGCGCCTCCCTTTACCGTCGGTAGCGGTGGCCCGAGTGCCACGTCCACCGGCGGCAATATCATCAACTCGAAGGGCGGTAGCGGCGGCAAAGGCATCGCGATTTCGACCAATGCGATCATGGCCGGAGACGGCGCCTATTCCGTTTTTGGCGCCGGCGGTGTCGGGCCGGGGACGTCGCCGGGGTCGCCTGGCGTGTCCCCCGGCTCGGGTGGCGGCGGATCGCCGGCGGGGCCCAATACCGCGGCACGCTCCGCTGGTGCCGGCGCGCCCGGGATCGTGATCGTGTACGCGTACGGCTGATCCGGGTTTAGCACCTCGGTTGCGAGCTAGCCGGCTTGCCGGGAGGATCACGTTGAAACGTGAGGCTCCCGGCAATTCGCCGTTGCATGCCCGCCCTCAGGCCCGCTTCCGCCAGATCGGCGGGGTCCGCCACAGAGACGGCAGCTTGCGATCGGCCTGCCCCTCCCGGACCACCTCCCAGGCATCGGGATTCCACCGCATCGGCGGCTTGCCCCGCAACGCAGCCATCTGCTGCAACATCGCCTTCTCGACCGCCTTGGCCTCGTTCGCCGAGAGGTTTGGCACGTTCGTCGCGAAGCCGGGCCGCGGCGGTCGGGCGGCGAGCGGCCGCATCGCCATGTAGAGCTGGTCAACGGCCTGCACCGTGCTGCGCTGGTTGTTCGAGAGGCCCTGAATGGACCATTTGTCATAGCCCTCGCCGGGGTCGCCCTCCCGGAAGTCGCCGCCGGGGCCCTCCACGATGTTCCAGCCCTGCCAGGTCAGCTGGGTGTGCAGGCGATCGCGGTCCATCAGCGTGCCCGAACGGATTTGGCGCACCGCGCCCGCCGGATCCTGGGCGGAGACGAGTCGCAGGAAGGTCTCGACGGCGGCCCAGTGTTGCCCCGCGACCAGGCCGTTCCAGACGGCGGCGAGGCAGTTCCAGGGAATGGTGTGATGCCAGGTGAACGTCACGGCCGGGGTTACCGTGCTGTGCTCCCAGTCGGACGGCTCGGCGCCGCGGGCCGGGTCTGTCAGAATGCCGTTGGTGTTCAGTGCCACTGCTGTCTCCACCGCGCCAGGGATGGTCCGACCGGACCCTGTCGCTCCGCGCGCGGGATGCGCGAGCGACCCTGAGCGACGGGGGGATAGGCACGCCCGGCTTCAGCGCGATGTCTTCCGGCGGCCAACCGGTTGCAATCGTAATGCGCCCCGCGCGGCGCGCCCGCTTCAGTCTCCCCGCGCCTCCCGCCGCGCGCGCAGGGCCGGCAGCGGTCGCGGTGCCGGACGTGCGGCCGGGGGCGAGCTCGGGCGGTTCGGCGCGGCGGCGGCGGGGTGGGCCGTCGGCGGCTGGAAGGCCGGGCGCGGCGGCGGGTTGCCGGCGCCTTCGGGGCGGGCCTGGCGCGTCCAGCCCGGCGACATCCAGCCGCCACCGCGGCGCGGGCCCGTCGTCGCGGGCGTAGCCGGTGCCGGTGCTGGTGCTGCGGCCGGGGGCGATGCGGGCTGCGGGGCGCCGACGCTCGGGCGGCTGCCCGACCAGCCGGGGCGCGGACCCTGCCCGTTCGGCCGACCATTGCCGTCCCCGCGCGGCGGCCGGGCACCCCAGCCCTCCGGACGCGGCGCACCGGCGCTCCACGCAGGCGCGGCAGGTGCCGGCGGTTGTCCCGGCACGACCGCGCCCGGACCCGGCGTCGTCGTCACGGTACCCGGCGGCGGCGACGTGGGACGCGTGCCGCCCTGCGGACGACCGGGCCGGTCGGGACGCTGCCCCGGCAGCCCGCCCCACATCCAGGGTCGCCCCGGCTTGCCGGCACCCGGCGGCGGGACCGGCTGCCCGCCCCCGGGCTGCGGCGCCGCGTTCGGCGGACGGCCCGGCCGCGGCGGGCGATGCTGCCAGCGCGGCCCCAGGCCCGCAGGCGGCGGCCCCTGGAAGCCGCCGTTCCGCCAGCGCGCGAACGCCGCCGCCATCGCCGCGCGGCGGGCGCGCTCTGCCGCCCAGCGCTGCTGCTGGGCGAAGTCGAAGCCCGTGCTGCGATATTGCCAGCCCGAATCCCAGCCGGGATCGATGCCGACGAAGAACAGGTTCATGTCGCCCCAGCTGGTGGTGTCGACCGCGTCCCATTGCCGATCGAGCAGCGCGTTCCGCAGACGCCGCCCGCGCTGGTAGAGCCGCTCGCCCTCGTCGATCGCGCGCACCCCCGCGTCGCGCGGCAGCAGCCTGCCGCCGCCGTCATAGACCGCAGCGACATTGCCGTCCTGATAGCCGAAGCTGCGATTGGCCTCGCGCACCAGGAACGGCCCGCGCTCGCCGGGCGCGAAGAAATAGGTGCGCGCGCCCTCGGACCGGTCCTCCGCCACCACCCAATAGCCGTCGCGCAATTCCCAGGCGACCGGCGTGCCGCCGTCGAAGCGGAAGCTGTAATCCGGCGGGGCGTCGCCCAGCGTGTCCCACAGCGCATGGGCGCGATCGATCCAGCGATAGCTGCTCTCGCCCTCGGCATCGACCTCGGCCGACCCGGCAGTGACGATCGACCCGTTCTGCGCGGCGGCCGGGTGCGTGCCTGCGCAGAGCAGCGCCGTGCCGAGCAGCCATGGGGTGATCCGTGCCATATCCTGGTCCTGTCCAACGTCCTGCCGCACCATCCGCCCCGTGCGGTGAACAAAGCATGACAATGCTGCGATCGCCCGCAACAATATGAAAAATCGTCAATTAACCAAAACTTAGCGCCGGCCGCCGCATAGCCGCACCATGGTTAACGCGGTTTTCAAGGGATTCGACATGCGGCGTGCGATCCTGCTCCCCACGACGGTTTCGGTCCTGGCGCTGGTCGCCGCGTGCAGCGGCGGCGGGGGTGGCGGCGGCGTGGCCAGCACACCGGCAGCCCCCCAACCTGCACCCGAAGCCACGCCCGCGCCGACGCCGACGCCGACGCCGACACCGACGCCGACGCCGACGCCGACGCCGACGCCGACGCCGACGCCGACGCCGACGCCGACCCCCGTGCCGGACATCGTCGCCAAGCCGACCACGCCCGAGGTCAACCCCAGCCTGCTCGCGCCGACCAAGGCCGAAAGCTTCGACAATTACGCCAGCGGCTTTGCCGGCACCTTCTATCCCGATGCGCGGGCGTGCGGCTGCCTCGCGGCATCGCGCGACCTGACCATCCGCTTCGATCCCGCCACCGGCGGCTATACCGTCAGCGACGGCACCAACAGCGAGACCTTCCTGCCCGGTGACGTCGACTCGGCGCAGTCCAACGCGGTGCTGCGCGTCTATCGCCATGCGAGCGCCACCAGCGACTATTCGCTGACACTCAGCCTGCCGGGCACCAGCGGCGCGCTCCGCTACAGCTATGTCGGCGCAGGCTTCTGGCAGCGTGCGGATATCGCGGCGAGCGGCGAAAGCGCCTTCCGCTTCAACGCCTTCACCTATGGCGTCGAGACCACCGACGCCGCCCAGCCGCGCATCGGCAACGGCGCCTATGCGGTGGACCTGGTCGGTTCAATGGGCTTCGGCATGCTCGAAAGCCTGGTCGGCAGCGGCACGCTGCAGGTCGATTTCGCCAGCGGCAAGATCGTCACCAGCGGCGAGGTGCGCCAGGTCTCTACCGCCAGCGGCGCGACCACCGGCAGCTCGGCCTTTGTCGGCCTTGCCCAGCTCGGCGCGAGCAACAACGTGTTCGCCGGCATCTTCGCCTTTTCGGGCGGCGAGCTCAGCGGCGCGCTCGACGGCCGCTTCTATGGCCCGGCCGCGCAGGAAGTCGGCGCCGCCTGGAGCGCGACCAACCCCGACGGCCGCGCCGCCGCGGGCGTGCTGATCGGCCGCCAGGCGGGCGCGCAGACCGGCAATGCCAGCCTCGCCGGCCTCACCGCCAGCCAGATCTTCACCGGCGAGGCGGCGACGCTCACCGCGCGCTATGTCGATGCCAGCGGCGAGCTCGCCGCCCCCGCCGCCGCCGCGCAGCCGGTGACGGTGAGCTACGACGCCGCCTCCGGCAATTACCTCGTCATCTCGGGCGCGCGCACCGGCATCTTCCCGGCCAGCCCGGTGGCGGGCGCGCCCGACCAGCTGACCCTCGATGCGCTGAACGGCATGCGCTATGTCCGCGCCGGGCGCTGGGCCACCACCACCGGCGCCAACGGCATCACCAGCAGCGTCACCGACGCCTTCGCCTTCGGCATGATGACGGCTGCGGGCAGCGTGCCGCGCAGCGGATCGGCGAGCTACGCCGTGCGGCTGGCGGGCAGCCTCGCCGATGCCAGCAAGCCCGGGCCCTTCGCGGTGACGGGCAGCGGCACGCTCACCGCCAATTTCGCCAGCGGCGCGATCGCCACCAGCGGCAGCGCCAGCGCCGCCTTCACCGATGCGGCCAACGCGACCACCACCACCACCGGCAGCTTCACCGGATCGGCGACGCTGTCGAGCAGCGCCAACAGCTTCGCCGGCACCCTCAATCTTGCGCTGTTCGGCGGCTATGACGGCGCGCTGACCGGCCATTTCTACGGCCCCGCCGCCGACGAGGTCGGCGCCGCCGCCGCACTCACCGATGCGAGCGGCGAGGCCGCTGCGGTCAGCCTGGTCGGCGGCAAGGGGAGCAGCACGCTCGCCGCGGGCAAGCTGCTCGCCACCCCGGACTTCAGCGGCGACGCGGCCGGCGGCTACCGCGTGACCGGCCTGCCCGGCCTGTCCGAGACGCTGGTGCTGCTCACCGCCGCCGATCGCGAGGCGATCACCAGCGATGTCGGCTTCGACCTCTATCGCAAGACGCTCGCGACGGGCATGGTGCAGGCGCGCCTCTACGATGCCGGCAAGGGCCCGCTGGCGCTCAGCTATGCCAGCTTCGCCGAGCTCGCCTATTTGGCGAATGACGCGGCGGCGGGCAGCGATCCGCTGCGCTGGTATCTGCCCTTCGGCCAGCGCACCACCGCCGACCAGATGCCGCGCACCGGCACCGCCAGCTATGCCGGCCAGGTGTTCGGCACCGGCACCGTGGGCACGGCATCCTATACGCTGGGCGGCACCAGCAGCTTCGCGGTCGACTTCGCCCGGGCGAGCGCCAGCGGCAGCCTCGCCGTCACCGGCAGCGGCGCGTCGGGCACGCGCGACTTCGGCAGCCTCGGCTTCACCGGTGCGGGCATTTCGGCGAACGGCTTCACCGGGGCGCTCGGCGGCGCCAGCGGCAGCGGCAGCCTCACCGGCTGGTTCTTCGGACCCCAGGCGCAGGAGATCGGCGCGCGCTTCGATGCAGCCCAGACGCTCGCCAACGGCGACAAGGCGGTTCTCAACGGCGCGACGCTCGCTAAGAAGGCGCCGTGACCCACCGCATCGTGACTTCCCTGGCGCTGGCCCTGCTCGCGCCGATCCCCGCTCTCGCCCAAGCCGCCGAACAACGTCAGGTCTCGGCGGTGGAGCTGTTCGCGCTCGCCGCGCAGGCGGACGGCGCCGGTCGGCCGGACGAGGCGGAGACGATGTACCGCGCGCTCGCCAGGGATCCCGATTCCGAAGTCCGCGCCGAGGCCCGCTTCCGCCTCGGCCAGCTGCTCGAGCGGCTCGGCCGCAAGCGCGAGGCGGCGACCACCTATCGCGCGCTGCTCGACGAGAAGCCCGGCGCCGCCCGCGTCCGGCTCGAGCTCGCGCGGCTGCTCACCCAGCTCGGCGACGAGAGCGCCGCCCGCCGCGAGCTGCGTGCCGCCCAGGCCGGGGGGCTGCCGCCGCAGGTGGCGCAGATCGTCGACCAGTTCGCCGCCGCGCTGCGCTCGCGCAAGCCCTGGGGCGCCAGCCTCGAAGTCGCGCTGGTGCCGGACAGCAACGTCAACCGCGCCACCGATGCGGCGACGCTCGACACCGTGCTCGCCCCGCTCCAGCTCTCGCGCGACGCCCGCGAGCAATCGGGCATCGGTGCCCGCGCCGCCGGCCAGCTCTATGCCCGCGTGCCGATCGCGCCCAATTTGTCGCTGGTCCCGCGCGTCTCGGGCCAGGGCGATTTCTACCGCAAGGGCCGCTTCAACGACGTCTCCGCCTCGGGACTGGTCGGGCTGGAATGGAGCCTCGGCCGCGATCGGCTGCGCCCCTCGATCGGCGGCACCCAGCGCTGGTATGGCGGCAGCCCCTATGCCCGCACCGCCACCGCCGCGATCGACTGGCAGCACCCGCTCGGCACCAAGGCGCAGCTGACCACCAGCGTGACGATCGCCGACACCACCTATCGCGGCAACCCGCTGCAGGACGGCCTGCTGCTCAACGCCGGCCTGTCCTACGAGCGCGCCTTCTCCGCCCGCGCCGGCGGCAGCATCACCGTCTCCGCCACCCGCCAGAATGCCGAGGATCCCGGCTATGCCACCGCCTCGGGCGCGGGCAGCCTGCTCGCCTGGCGCGAGTTCGGCCGCACCACCGTCTATGCCACCGCCGGCCTGCGCCGGCTGGAGGGCGGTGCGCGGCTGTTCCTCTTCCCCGAGCGCCGCAAGGACTGGAATTTCAGCCTCGGCGCCGGCGCCACCTTCCGCCGCCTCCAGGTCCACGGCTTCGCGCCGCTGCTCCGGCTCGACTGGGAGCGCAACCAGTCGACCGTCGGCATCTACGACTTCACCCGCAAGGCGGCGACGATCGGACTCACCCGCGCTTTCTGAACCGCCTCCGGGGCCTTCCTGAATGGCCCAAGATACAGGGGGTCCAGCAAGCTTTCGTAACGCGCCGCGGCGCCCAACAAAAACGGCCCGATCTATAACCTCCGGTAAGCCGCCCCAGCAGCTTTACAGGAGCAGGATCGTGCATTCGGAACTCACCACCCGCCTCGATTTCGTCGGCTATACCGCGGACAAGCGCGCCACCCTGGCGCAGGCGCGCGACACGATCCAGGCGGCACTCGCCCCCGCGCTCGACCGGCTCTACACCCAGATCGCCGCGCATCCCGAAACCGCGAAGATGTTCTCGGGCCCCAGCCACATCACCAGGGCCAAGCAGCTCCAGGCCGACCATTGGGCGCACCTCTCGGGCGCCGCCTTCGACGCCGATTATGTCGAGCGGGTGAAGCGGATCGGCGCCCGCCACGCCCAGATCGGCCTCACCCCGCAATGGTATATCGGCAGTTACGCGATCATCCTCGATTCGATGATCGAAAGCTTCGCAGGCATGGAGCGCGGCCCCCGCCTGCCCTTCGGCCGCGGCAAGCCCGATCCGCGCTTCGACCAGCTTCGCGCGATCGTCACCGCCGCGCTGATCGACCTGGAAATGTCGGTCTCGATCTATTTCGAGCAGGAACAGGCCGGCCGCGCCAGGGCGATGGAGGCGCTGCAGGAGCGGGAGAAATCGCTCGCGTCGCTGCTCGTGGCGATCAACGAAACGGTGGACGCGATTCGGACCGGCTCGCAGGAGATCGCCCAGGCGTCGGGCGATCTCGCCCGGCGCACCGAAGCCAATGCCGCCAGCCTCGCCGAAACCGCCGCCTCGGTGCAGGAGATGGACCAGCGCCTCAAGACCACCGCGCAGAGCGCCCGCCGCACGGTGGAGCGCGCCGATGGCGCCAAGGCCACCGTCGATACCGGCCGCACGATCACCGAACAGGCGGTCGCCGCGATGGAGCGCGTCTCCGAAAGCGCCAAGGGCATCGACAACGTCATCGAGGGGCTCGACAAGATCGCCTTCCAGACCCGCGTCTTGGCGATGAACGCCGCGGTGGAAGCGGGCCGCGCCGGCGAGGCGGGCCGCGGCTTCGCGGTGGTCGCCGATCTCGTCTCGGCGCTGGCGATGCGCGCGGAGGAAGAGGCCGGTCGCGCCCGCGACCAGCTCACCGCCACCCAGGCGGATATCGTCGCCGCGGTCGACATGGTCGAGAAGGTCGACGGCGCGCTGTCCAACATCGCCGGCGACGTCGCGACGGTGAACCAGCTGGTCTCGGGCATGGCGAGCGACAACCAGACCCAGGCCGGCGCGATCAGCGAAGTCTCGGCAACGATCGGCGAGATGGACCGCGCCACCCAGCAGAACGCCGCGATGGTCGAGCAGACCTCCGCCGCCGCGCAGAACCTGGCGCGCGAGGTCGACCGGCTGGCCCGCCAGGCGACCAGCTTCCAGGCGGCAGACGGCCCCGGGCCGAGCGCGGGCGCACGGGCGACGGTGCAGGCGCTGCGCGCACTGGCGGACTGAACGAAGCAACGCTCGGCGAGCGGGCGGGCGTCTTCGCGCCAACGCCAAACGACGGCGAGCGGGCATTCCCAGCCCCCCCCCGGCCTGGATATGCCCGCTCGCACGGGACGCCGCGTTCCCCCGAAAGCGGCGTCCTGGGAGACCTGGTGCGCCGCGGCCCTCGGCTCCGGCGCTGCAACTCCTTTGCCACGGTGCAGCAATCCAGCCGTGTGACGCGCGTCACACTCCGGAAAAGAATCGAACGTCGCGGGCGGCGGGATGGCGTGCACTTCGGTGCCGCTGCGACCTCGGCGTTTGCGGATGTTGCGCGGCGGCGGCGGATGCGCGCGCGCAGCAGCCGGACGGCGGTGTGGCTGGCGGCGTTGAATTGGCGCCTTCTCCGCTCGGGGGCGGTTCGCCTGGCCCGGCCTCCATGGCGGGTCGCAGGCCCCGACCGACCAGGTCCGCACCCGTCCGATTGCAGGACGATCCTTCGCCTTGCCCGCGCACCAATTGCTTGACTAAGGGTCGGCAAAAGGGGGCAACATGCTGAAATTCTCGGTTAGCGCCGCCGCGCTCGCGGCTGGCTTGGTTCTGTCTGCGTGCAGCGGCGGCGGCGGTGGCGGCGGCATCGGTTCGGCGGGCGGCTCCGCGCCCGGCACGGGCAGCGGCACCACCCCGGCACCAGCGCCTACGCCCACGCCCACGCCCACGCCCACGCCGAATGCCTCGCTGCTGGCGCTGAACAGCAGCGAAACCTTCACCAACGACGGCGCGACCGCCGTGGGAAACTTCCCCACCAACGGCGCCAGCAGCCCCACCCTCAACATCGCCTTCGGTTCGATCTCGGTCGCCTATGACGCGCGCGCGCGCAGCTATACCATCACCTCGGGCACCCGCAGCCAGACGTTCCTGCCGTCGGACCGCGATGCCGCGACCAGCACTGCCCAGCTCACCATGTTCAAGCGCGGCGCCGGCGCCAAGACCGACACGCTCGCGCTGACCGCCATCGGCACCTCGGGGGCGTTCACCTACCAATATGTCGGCGCCGGCTACTGGCAGCATACGGAAAACGGCGCCGACACCATTGCGGGCTCGGTGGACGCCTTCATCTACGGCATTCGCACGCAGGACTCGGCGATGCCGCGCACCGGAACGGGCACCTATGCCCTCGACCTGATCGGGATCGAATCTGGTATTAACTCGCAGCCCGAGGCGCTTGCGGCACTCGCCGGATCCGGCCGAATGGACGTTGATTTCATGGGCGGAAGAATGCTCTTCGACGGCACGGGTCGCCGTGTGCCGGTGACTACGTTGGCGGGCAATGCCTACCTACCCACATTCACCTTCCGCGGCGACGCGAACCTGACCGCAGGCACCGCGTCCTTCAAGGGCCAGATGGCCATCGACGGCGGCGGCGGCGATGTCAGCGGCCGCTTCTTCGGCCCGGGTGCCGAAGAAGTCGGGGCGAGCTTCACCACGTGGATAAGCGGCGGCAAACTCACGACCGTCGGCACCTTGACCGGGCGGCGAAAGCCAGAGGATTCCGCCGCCGCCATCCCGTTGGCAAATCTGACATCGCCGCAGAGTTTCGCGATCGCTTCCGGCGTGAGCCCGATCCAGGCCGAGGTGCAGAACAGCCGCGGCACGGAACCCGGCAAGGTGGCGAGCTTCACCGGTTGGCCCAACGGCGCCTGGTCCAGCCTGGGCTTCGATCCGGCTGCGAAGAGCTACACCTTCGACGGGCGCACCTTCACGGCGGCCAATGCCGTCTCGGCCGAAAGCAGCGACGGGGTGAAGACCTACCGGCAGGTCGACGGCGACAAGAGCGCCACGCTGCGCATCTACACGCCGAACGGCAGCAATGGATCGGTGGCGCTGACCTATTCAGCCTTCGCCGATTACATGACGCTGCAGCAGCCGGCGACCGGCACCACGGACCCGGTGGCGCGACTCTGGTCGATCTATGGCGTCAACACGCCGTCGGACAATGTGCCGCGCGTCGGCAACGCCACCTATGCCGGAGCGATCTACGGCTATGCGGTTCGCGGGGGAGACGCCCCGTACGACATGCGCGGCACCGCAAGCATCACGGTGGACTTCGTCAGCCGCACTATTGGTGGCGAGCTGCGCCCGCTATTCACCCCGACGGGCGGCGGAACCACGCAGGACTTCGGCGGCTTGACGCTCTCCGGCCGCATCGAGGCCGCCCCCAACACCAACACCTTCTCGGGGGGGGCGACGCCCATGAACAATAGCACTGCTTCCATCGGCATTGCGGGTCGATTCTTCGGCCCCTCTGCCCAGGAAGCGGGCGTGAGTTTCGGGGGCACGTGGAAGCCGGAACAGTTCGGCGGGACCCTGCGGCTGCAGGGCGTCGCCATCGGCAAGCGCC
This sequence comes from Sphingomonas sp. ABOLE, assembly GCF_003950455.1. NCBI lineage: Bacteria > Pseudomonadati > Pseudomonadota > Alphaproteobacteria > Sphingomonadales > Sphingomonadaceae > Sphingomonas > Sphingomonas sp. ABOLE. Next base: position 5,837 of record NZ_QQWY01000018.1, on the reverse strand, counting down.
AGTAACCATTGCCGCCTCCCGCCACCCGTCCCCCGCGGACGGGTGGCGAACCGGGGACGGCGTTCCTATCTCCCCTCTGGAAAACCTTTCAGAACAAAGATAGAACCCTCCCCCATGGCACTCACCACGATCTCCGTCCGCGGCGCGCGCGAGCATAATCTCAAGGGCGTCGACATCGACATTCCCCGCGACACGCTGACGGTGATCACCGGGCTGTCGGGCTCGGGCAAGTCGAGCCTCGCCTTCGACACCATCTATGCTGAGGGGCAGCGCCGCTATGTCGAGTCGCTCTCGGCCTATGCGCGCCAGTTCCTCGAGCTGATGCAGAAGCCCAATGTCGAGCATATCGAGGGCCTCAGCCCCGCCATCTCGATCGAGCAGAAGACCACCAGCCGCAACCCGCGCTCGACGGTGGCGACGGTCACCGAGATCTACGATTACATGCGGCTTTTGTGGGCGCGGGTGGGCGTGCCCTACTCGCCCGCCACCGGCCTGCCGATCAGCGCGCAGACGGTGAGCCAGATGGTCGACCGCGTGCTGGCGCTGCCCGAGGGTACCCGGCTGCTGCTGCTCGCCCCGGTGGTGCGCGGGCGCAAGGGCGAGTATCGCAAGGAGCTCGCCGAATGGCAGAAGGCCGGCTTCAGCCGCGTCCGCATCGACGGCGAGATGTACCTGATCGAGGACGCCCCGGCGCTCGACAAGAAGTTCAAGCACGACATCGAAGTGGTGGTCGATCGGCTGGTGGTGCGCGACAATATCGGCACGCGGCTGGCCGAGAGCTTCGAGACCGCGCTCAAGCTGGCCGAGGGGCTGGCCTATGTCGACCTGGTGGACACCACGGTCGAGGCGCTGCAGGGCAATGCGGTGCGCGAGGCGCCCCAGGCGTTCCGGGTGGAAGGCGACGCTCCCGCCGCTGAAAGCGATGCCCCCAAGGCCAAGAAGGGGATGAAGAACACCGGCATCCCCGACAACCGCATCGTCTTCTCCGAGAAGTTCGCCTGCCCGGTCTCCGGCTTCACCATCCCCGAGATCGAGCCGCGGCTGTTCTCGTTCAACGCCCCCCAGGGCGCCTGCCCGGCGTGCGACGGCCTCGGCGAGAAGCTCGAGTTCGACGAGGACCTCGTCGTCCCCAACCACGACCTCAGCATCAAGAAGGGCGCGGTGGTGCCCTGGGCCAAGTCCAACCCGCCCTCGCCCTATTACATGCAGGTGCTGGGCAGCCTCGCCCGCGAGTTCGGCTTCAGCCTCGACACGCCGTGGAAGGACCTGCCCGGCGAGGTGAAGCTGATCATCCTCCACGGCACCGGCGGCAAGCCGGTCACCCTCACCTTCATCGACGGCCGCAAGAGCTACGACGTCAAGAAGCCGTTCGAGGGCGTGATCGGCAACCTCAACCGCCGCATGCTGCAGACCGAAAGCGCCTGGATGCGCGAGGAGCTGGGCAAGTACCAGGCGTCGCACCCCTGCGAGGTGTGCGGCGGCGCCCGCCTCAAGCCCGAGGCGCTGGCGGTGAAGGTGGCGGGGCAGGACATCGCCCATGCCACCCGCCTCTCGGTGGTCGACGCGCTCGCCTTCTTCCAGACGCTGCCCGAGACCTTCACCCCGCAGCAGCGCGAGATCGCCCGCGCGATCCTCAAGGAAATCGACGAACGGCTCGGCTTCCTCAACAATGTCGGGCTCGATTATCTCAACCTCGATCGCACCTCGGGCACGCTGTCGGGCGGCGAAAGCCAGCGCATCCGCCTCGCCAGCCAGATCGGCAGCGGGCTGTCGGGCGTGCTCTACGTGCTCGACGAGCCCTCGATCGGCCTGCACCAGCGCGACAACGACATGCTGCTCGCCACCCTCAAGCGCCTCCGCGACCTCGGCAACACCGTGCTCGTCGTCGAGCATGACGAGGATGCGATCCGCACCGCCGACTATGTGATCGACATGGGGCCGGGCGCCGGCGTCCATGGCGGCGAGATCGTCGCCAAGGGCACGCTGGCCGAGGTGCTCGCCACCGAAGGCAGCGTCACCGCCGATTACCTCAACGGCACCCGCGAGGTCGCCGTGCCCGCCAAGCGCCGCAAGGGCAACGGCAAGAAGATCACGGTGTACAACGCCACCGCCAACAACCTCAAGGGCGTGACCGCCAGCATCCCGCTCGGCACCTTCACCTGCATCACCGGCGTCTCGGGCTCGGGCAAGTCCAGCTTCACGCTCGACACGCTCTACGCTTCGGCGGCGCGCCAGCTCAACGGCGCGCGCGTGCTCGCCGGCAAGCACGACAAGATCACCGGGCTCGAACATTGCGACAAGGTGATCGACATCGACCAGTCGCCGATCGGCCGCACCCCGCGCTCGAACCCGGCGACCTATACCGGCGCCTTCACCAACATCCGCGACTGGTTCGCCGGCCTTCCCGAGGCGCAGGCGCGCGGCTACAAGCCCGGCCGGTTCAGCTTCAACGTCAAGGGCGGCCGGTGCGAGGCGTGCCAGGGCGACGGCGTGCTCAAGATCGAGATGCACTTCCTCCCCGACGTCTATGTCACCTGCGACGTGTGCCACGGCGCGCGCTACAATCGCGAGACGCTGGAGGTGAAGTTCAAGGGCAAGTCGATCGCCGACGTGCTCGACATGACGGTGGAAGACGCGGTCGAGTTCTTCAAGGCCGTGCCGCCGATCCGCGACCGCATGGCGATGCTCGCCGAAGTGGGCCTCGGCTATGTCAAGGTCGGCCAGCAGGCGACGACGCTGTCGGGCGGCGAGGCGCAGCGGGTGAAGCTCGCCAAGGAACTGGCGCGCCGCGCCACCGGGCAGACGCTGTACATCCTCGACGAACCCACCACCGGCCTGCACTTCGAGGATGTGCGGAAGCTATTGGAAGTGCTCCACGCGCTGGTGGAACAGGGCAACACGGTGGTGGTGATCGAGCACAATCTCGACGTCATCAAGACCGCCGACTGGATCCTCGACCTGGGGCCGGAGGGCGGCGTGAAGGGCGGCGAGATCGTCGCCGAAGGCACGCCGGAGCAGGTGGCGAAGGTTGCGGGGAGCTATACCGGGCGGTATCTGGCGCCGTTGCTCAAGCCGCGGAAGGCGAAGGCGGCGAAGGTGGCGGCGGAGTGAAAGACAGCCCCTCCTATAAAAGGAGGGGCTAGAAGTGCCGATAGCTTAATTGCTATCGTCCGTATTGCGTTTTTTTATTGAATGCGCGGAGGCGGAGGCGCATTGAAAGCGTCAATGGCAGCCGAGGCAGCCGGTGCCGGAAGCTGGCCTTGCTTGACCTTGTCGTTCAAATATTTTGGCATGCGGTTAGGAATGTACTCTTCCCGAACCCACTTACGGAACTCCCCCAGCGCCTCGTCGGGGTAGCAGAATGCCTGCTGGGGATTTGAAGCCGCCTGTGGAAAATATTCAGGGTAGTTATGCTCGTAACGAACGCGCTCTCCATAAATCACTTCCAGGTTTTCTTTTGTCCAGTACTTTCCCCAAGTCACGCCAACACTGATGTCAGGGATAAACTCCTGGCCTATTTCCGCACCAGCGCGAATCATCGTAACAATTATGTCCGCCACTTCTTTGAATATACTGAAATACCCGTGCGGAACCGTGTGATAAGATAAAGAGACGCGGTCATGAAACTGGCGCCAAGCAACCTGCGATGTGCCCGTTGGGTTGTACCCAACCTGCGCGTAGATAAAATCGTTAAAACCCTTGCGAGCTAATAGCCTGTAGCTGTTTGAAGCCGTTTCATTTCCGACCCGCGCCTCAAAGGCATAATACTCCAAGACTGCCATACAGACGGCCGCTGGCACGGCGTGATGGATGGTGCCATCTTTATGCAGCGCGATGAAGGCGACAGAGTCGTCCGCGCCCTGAGCGCGAACCAGTTCGCGAATCTTTTTTTCGCGCGGCTTCAATGGCGTTTCTAGCCAATCGCCAGTGATGCGGACGATCATGGAGTGGTCAACCCCGCACATTGCCGCCAAGCCGCGGATGTTCAAAAATGGAGTTCCGTCGCTTAGGACCCCCATTCCGACGCCATCCACCTCCCGCTCGACTGCAATCTGAAGGTCCAACCTGAGCTGCTGGGGGGTGGTGTTGAGTGGTACGATATTCATAAATTAGTCTAAGCCTTTCAATAAGTTAAGCTGGTGCTCAACCCGGCTAGACACTTTCCATCCCTCAACGTATCAAGGGGTTGCACAAGAGAGCGACTCAACCGAGTTGGTCGGGGCGTCTTGCGCTGCTTACGCAAGACGTTTCCCAACGCTTAATTATACCCTGAAATCCTTAAAATCGCAAGTCGTTTCTTGCTCGCAATGTATTCGGGGGAGTGTTGAGGGCGCAAGATGCGGGGCAACGCCTTGATATTCAAAGGCTATCCTCCGACTACCTGCCTAGAAAAATCATCTCGCGGCAGCCGTGTCAGACGAGCGCAGGGGCGGCGCGATTGAGCGCTGCACTCCAGTTGATCAAGCGATATACCGTTTCAGCCATGACGGCAGCGAGGTAAAGCCTACGCCTGCTAAGATCATGTCAATCAGGGTACTCACGCCGCAGTTCGGCCCAGTCTCTTTGCGCTGCCTCGAAGCGCCTCTTGAACACAGTAGCCTCATCTCCGAGGAGCGGATTACGGTCGAGCGAAAATGTCTGCCCTCTGATCACATCTAGGACGCGAAGTTCGTCGCCAGCTACGTTTTGAAATGCCTGAGCAAGGGCCCAAAGGGCAAGCCTTGCAGCTTGCTCGCTGAGCGCGGGCTCTGGAAACCAATATGGATAGACGAAGCGGTCCTCCTCTCGTCCGTCCCGAACGGATAAAACGCTGGCAATTTTGATCGACGCATCAACACCCGGAAGCCTAACCGTTGTCTTAAGCCCTGCTGCGGGAACGAACGGCTGGTTCGTCCACCTCCTGCGCTGATCCCACCACAACAAAAATCCTGTCTGCAAGCGATCGTAAAGAGCCGCTCGTCTGGGATTACTTTCGATCCGAACGCGCGTTTGCTCTCGCAAATCGGCTACGCCGAAGACATGATCCTTAGCGTCCCGCCAGAATGGACCATAGAAATCGCCACCGCCTTCGTTTTCGCCGCGCTGTCGAGCGATGTCTTCACGAATATCGCTTCTCAAAGCGGTGATGCGGGGAGCCCCTTCCAGGAACATTATCTTCAGCAATTTTCTTAAATGAATGCCCTGCAGTGACAATCCTACCTCCCCGACATAAGCACTCATTACTTTATCGCTACTAGAGGCTTTCGCAAGGGTGCCCCACCTCCCCACCAACCCCGCCCATCTCGGCCGCGCCGCCGGCGCCAGCGTCGAGCCCGACTTCACCGGCCCCGACTGGTTCGAGGCCTATGCCGCCCGCCATGCAGCGGACGGGCAGGAGGGCCGGCTGGTCTCGCAGTTCGCCTTTTCGGAAAGCTGGGATTCGTGGGAGATGCACCCGCACGGCGCGGAACTCGTGATCTGCACCCAGGGCGCCTGCACGCTCCACCAGGAACATGCCGACGGCAGCACCGAGCGCGTGACGCTCGCCCCAGGCGACTATGCCATCAACCCGCCGGGCACCTGGCACACCGCCGATGTCGCGCCGGGCGCAACCTGCACCGCGATCTTCATCACCCCCGGCCTCGGCACCACCCACCGGCCGCGCTGAGCGCGGGGCCGCCTGTCGCCCCCTCCTCGCCGTCATCCCGGCGAAAGCCGGGATCCATTGGGGGCTCCGTTCCGGCTCGAACCGCGACGGCGTGGCGTCTGGATCCCGGCTTTCGCCGGGATGGCGTCTTTGCGGATGACGGCTTGGGGGACGCGGGCGCCGGTCCGCACGGGCGGCCCGGCTTCCGCCC
>NZ_QQWY01000017.1:0-110881 GCF_003950455.1 Sphingomonas sp. ABOLE | reverse complement strand
CGTGCCGCTCACCGACGAGCACATGTCCGAATATGTCGGCGCCTATGCCCAGCGGCTCGCCTGGCTCACCGGCTTCCAGGGCTCCGCCGGCACCGCGGTGGTGCTGCCGCAGGAAGCGGCGATCTTCACCGACGGGCGCTATACCCTGCAGGTCCGCCAGCAGGTCTCGGCCGAGCAGTGGGACTATATCGGCGTGCCGGCGACCAGCGTCGCCGACTGGCTGGGCGACCATGCCCCGAACGGCGGCCGCATCGGCTATGATCCCTGGCTGCACACCCGCGCCTGGGTGGAGGAAGCACGCAAGGCGCTGGCCGAGAAGGGCGCGACGCTCGTCCCCGTCTCCCGCAACCCGATCGATGAGGTCTGGGCCGACCAGCCGAGCCCGTCCGACGCGCCGCTCGCGGTGCTCGACGACGCGCTGGCGGGCAAGTCCTCGGCCGCCAAGCGCGCCGAGATCGCCGACTGGCTCCAGGCGCGCAATGCCGACGCGGTGGTGATCGCCGCGCTCGATTCGATCGCCTGGACCTTCAACGTCCGCGGCGACGACGTCACTCACACGCCGGTCGCGCTCGCCTATACGGTGATCCATGCCGACGGCACCGCCGACCTGTTCGTCGCGCCGGAGAAGGTCACCGACGCGGTGCGCCAGCATCTCGGCAACGCGGTGCGGATCCAGGACCGCGCGGCGTTCGCGCCTGCGCTCGGCGGCTTCGCGGGCAAGCGCGTCGTCGCCGATCCGGGCACGGCCGTCGCGGCGATATTCGACGGCCTGGAAGCCGGCGGCGCCACCGTGGTCGCGCTGCGCGATCCCGTCATCCTCGCCAAGGCGATCAAGAACCCCGCCGAGGTCGCCGGGCACAAGGCCGCGCAGGCACGCGACGGCGCAGCACTGAGCCGCTTCCTCAAATGGTTCGAGGAAACCGCGCCGCAGGGCGGCCTCACCGAAATGTCCGCCGCCGACAAGCTGCGCGCGTTCCGCGAGGCGACCGGCCGGCTCAAGGACCTGTCGTTCGACACCATCTCCGCCACCGGTCCCAACGGCGCGATCCCGCACTACAAGGTCACCGACGAATCGAGCCTGCCGATCGAGCGCGGCCAGCTGTTCCTGATCGATTCGGGCGGGCAATATGGCGACGGCACCACCGACGTCACCCGCGTGATACCGGTGGGCGACGCCAGCCACGAGATGAAGGACCGCTTCACCCGCGTGCTCAAGGGCCATATCGCCATCGCCACCGCGATCTTCCCCGACGGTACGACCGGCGCGCAGATCGACGGCTTCGCGCGGCGCCCTCTGTGGGAAGCGGGGCTCGACTTCGCCCATGGCACCGGCCACGGCGTCGGCGCCTATCTTTCGGTGCACGAGGGGCCGCAGCGGATCGCCCCGCCCTCCTATCCGGGCGGCCAGGCGCTGGAGCCGCTGCGGGCGGGCATGTTCCTCTCGAACGAGCCGGGTTACTACAAGGCCGGCGAATACGGCATCCGTATCGAGAATCTCGTCCATATCGTCGAGCGGACGATCCCCGGCGGCGACAAGCCGATGCTGGCATTCGAGACCCTCACCTTCGCGCCGATCGAGCGCAGCCTGATCCTGCCCGAGCTGCTCAGCCCCGAGGAGCGCGCCTGGCTCGATGCCTACCATGCCGAGGTGCTCACGATCGTCGGCCCGCAGTTGGAGAGCGCCGAGCGGGCGTGGCTCGAAGCCAAGTGCGCGCCGATCGGGTGAGGTAAAGATCCTCCCCGAAACGGGGAGGATCGTTCAGTCCGCCGATTCGGGGGGCGCTTCCGTCCCCTGCCCGGCCGCTTCCGCCTTCACCCCGCGCGCCTGGGCCTTCCGCCGCCGCAGGTTTTCGCGAAGTTTTTCGGCCAGTCGGGCCTGCTTATCCACATCCTTCATGCGAAAAGCGATAAACCGGCAGGATGCGGGTTGACAATCACGGGTCTCCAAGCAAATAGGCCCCTCCCGCACGGCGCTGGTCGCCGCGGTTGGAAAACAGTGCTGCCGTAGCTCAGTGGTAGAGCGCATCCTTGGTAAGGCTGAGGTCGCGAGTTCAATCCTCGCCGGCAGCACCATTTTCCCCTTCTGACAGAAGAATTTGCCCGCACGGGCACCGTCGCTGGCGAGGCTTTTTCGAGACATATCCAAACAACGTCATCCCGGCGAAAGCCGGGATCCATTCGCCTGTACGGCGCAGCAGGAGCCAAAACGGAGACCCCAATGGATCCCGGCTTCCGCCGGGATGACGATTGGTGGGAGGAGCCGGCCTTTATGCCCGCCGCAACCCGTCGATCCGCACCACCGGCACCGTGCCCAGGCCCTTGGGCAGCGTCACGGTCAGCCCCGCCTGCGACTGACGGAAGGCCACGTCGCCACCGCCCAGCAGCCGCGCCCGCGCCACCCGGCCCGCCTTCAACCCCAGCGCCTGCACCGTCACCGGCGCGCTCGGCGCCTTGAGGAAGAACAGGTACAGCGTGTCGCCCTTGGTGGTGAAGCGCACGTCTTGCTCGGTGAAGCCCTTGAAGCCGTCCTCGTTCTGCATGCCCGCGGCGAGCTGCGTCGGCCCCTCGCCATAGCTACGCCACGGCCGGGTGCCGAACACCGCCTCGCCATTCACCGCCATCCAGGCGCCGAGATCGTCGAGGATGCGCTCCTCTTCCGAGTCGATCGACCCGTCGCCGCGCTGGGGCACCGAGAGCAGCAGGTTGCCGTTCTTCGAGATCACGTCGGCCAGGCGCTGGAGCACGTCGTTGGCCGACTTGTAGCGCTTCTCGGTGTAGAGGCTGCGCTTGTAGAACCAGTCGCCCAGGCAGGTGTCGGTCTGCCAGGGCTCGTCCCACAGCCGGTCGGCAAAGCCGCGCTCGACATCCTGCACCAGCCCGAAGCGCGCATAGGGCTTGAGCTGCTTGGCATTGAGCACCACGTCGATCTTGCCGTGCTTCGCGATCGAGCGGTTGTAGTAATCGGCCGCCGCGGCCAGCCCGATGGGGCCGAAGGGCAGCTCGTAATCGTCGAAATAGCAGAGATCGGGCTGGTACTTGCTCACCAGGTCGACCTGACGCTGCAGCCAGCGCGTCGCATAGGCGGCGTCGCCGGCCGGGCCGTGCTCGACCCACTGGCCATCGTTATTCTCGTGCCACTTCCCCATCGCCTGCATCGTGTCGATGCCGTCGGGCGCGACAATGTGCTTGCCGGTGTAGAGCAGCTGCGGATCGAGCCCCTCCCACCATGTGCCCGCGCCGTCTGCCTTGGTCAGGCGGAAGGCGTCGTAGCGCTCGCCCTTGCGCGCGTCCTCGGGATCATAGCCATAGGCGGTCTGGAACCAGTGCCAGGCATGCGCCGCATGGTTGGACACGCCGAAGCGCAGGCCGTGCGCGCGCGCCACCTTCTCCCAGGTGCCGACCACGTCGCGCTTCGGCCCGACGCGCAGACTGTTCCACGGATGGTAAGCGCTGTCGTAGCAGTCCAGATTGTCGTGGTGGCAGGCGAGCGACACGAAATACTTCGCGCCTGCCTTCACATAGCGCTGCATCAGCGCTTCCGGGTCCCAGTTCGCCGCCGTCCAGCGATTCTGGACCTCCATGAAGCCGACATCGGCGGGGTGGCCATAGGCCTTGCGATGGAAGTCCGAGGCGGGGTGGCCCTGGATGTACATATGCCGCCCGTACCAGTCGCCCTGCTCGGGCACCGATTGCGGCCCCCAGTGCGACCAGATCCCGAACTTCGCGTCCCGAAACCAGTCGGGGTAGCGGTAGTTCGCCACCAGCGACGGCCAATTGGCCTGCACGGGCCCCCGCGCCGTCGTCTGCGCCCGCGCCACTGCCGGCAGGGCGGCGAGCCCCGCCAGAACCCCGCGACGCTGCCATCCTGATCTGATCATTGCTACCTCCCCTGAACCACGGCCATACCATCTTGATACCGCAGCCGCGCGTCAACGCTCTTGTCGTCGGGGGCCGCGTCGGGTGCGCGGTTGCGCGCCGATCGCGATTCTGCAACCACGCGGTACCGCTACCAGATTCAGCGGCAATGCGCCGCGAAAGCTGGACTTTCACCCGGGCATTGCCGGGTTGCAGAAGAGAGGATGCCCGTGTTCGAAGACCTGACGCGCCGAACGATGCTCACCGGCATGGCCGCCACCGCGACGCTCGCCGCGCTCCCCGCCGGCGCGGCGGACGCGGACGAGGTGCTGCCGCTCTGGCCCGGCTCGCCCCCCGGCGCCCCCTCCCCGCTGCCCAAGCCGAGCACCGAGCAGCGCTCGAAGGACCCCGCCGCGCCCGATCGCTGGCTGCGCGGCATCGATCGCCCGTCGCTCACCGTACGTCGCGCGGCGAACCCGAACGGCACCGCGGTGATGCTGATGCCGGGCGGCGGCTATGGCTTCCTCGCGATCGACAATGAAGGCGAGGAGCAGGCGCGCTGGCTCAACGCGCAGGGCATCACCGCCTTCATCCTGCGCTACCGCATTCCCACCGACGGCTGGGCCAACCGCGCGACCGTGCCGCTCGCCGACGCCCAGCGCGGACTGCGGCTGATACGCGCCTCGGCCACGCGCTACGGCGTCGATCCGGCCAAGCTGCTGGTGATCGGCTTCTCCGCTGGCGGCCATCTCGCCGGCAGCCTGGCGACCCGCCATGCCGAGCGCGTCTACACCCCCGTCGACGCCGCCGACCAGCTTTCCGCCCGCCCGGATCTCGCCGGGCTGATCTACCCGGTGGTGAGCATGGCCGCGCCCTTCACCCATCTCGGCTCGCGCGACCAGCTGTTCGGCGCCGGCGCCGATCCCAAGGCGCTGGAAGCGGCGTCGGTGGAAAAGCGCGTCAACGCCGAGACTCCGCCGATCTTCCTTACCCATGCCAGCGACGACGGGCTGGTGCCGATCGAGAACAGCATCGCGCTCTACCAGGCGCTGCTCGCGGCCAAGCGGCCGGGCGAGCTGCATGCGTTCGACCAGGGCGGCCACGGCTTCGGCGTGCGCCTGCCCAAGACGGTGCCCGCCTCGGCTTGGCCGACCTTGTTCGCAGCCTATGCGCGGCGGCTGGGATTGCTGGCAGGCTGATCGCAACGATCCGTGCGCCGAAGCGTCTTTCCGTTGAGATTCAACGAGGAGGCGCCGCATGGACCCGAGAACCGAACCCGTCGAGAAACGCGCCCGCAAAGGCTTCGGTGCCGTCGCGCTGATCATCCTGGCAATCATCGCGACGGTCTTCGTCGGCTACAACATCTATTACGCCGTAACGCCGGGTTGACGGGGACGCCACCACCCCTCCGTCATTCCGGTGAAAGCCGGAATCCATTGGGGCCTCCGTTGCCGCTCGATCCGCATCGCCCTGGCAAATGGATCCCGGCTTCCGCCGGGATGACGGCGAAGAAGAGCGGGCTCTATCCCTCCCCGATCCGCGCGCGGCGGCGGCGGACCGGGCTGGCGACCGAGAGGCTCGGCACCACCGGCGCCTCGCCCCGGTCGAACCAGCCGAGCGCCGAGGAGATCGCCGTCGCCGTCGTCCGCAGCAGGGCCAGCGCCTCTTCCTGCGAGACGTGCGGCGCGTCGTCGATCGCGGCGAGGAACGGGATGGTCAGCGCCGCGACGACATGGCCGTCGAAGCCGAAGATCGGGCAGCTCATGTCCGACACCCCGGCCATCCGCGCGCTGGGGATCGATTCATAGCCCTTGGCGCGCACCGCCTGTAGCTGCTCCGCGAGCCCCTTGGGCAGCCCCTTCGGGTACAGCGCAGCGCGCCGCTCCTCATCCATCGCCGAGAGCAGCACATGGCCCGAGCAGCTGGTCAGCAGGTCGATCTCGGTGCCGAGCCGCACCGCGAAGCCGGTCTGGCCCGGGCTCTCCTGCCGCGCGACGATCAGCCCGCGCGTGCCGTTCACCACCACCAGATGGCAGGACTGGACCGTCGCCGCCGCCAGGCTGTGCATCAGCGGCGTGGCGACATGGGTGAGCTCCTGCGCCGGCGTCGCGCGGTGGGCAATCTCCAGCACGCGGTAGGTCACCCGGTAGCGATCGCTGGCGCCGTCCTTGTGCAGCCAGCCGCGCCGATCGAGCACGACGATGATCCGGAACAGCTCGCTGATCGATCGCCCCAGTCGCTGCGCGATCTCGCTGATCGTCAGCCCCTGCGGCTCGCTGCCGAGAAGTTCGATCACGTCGATCGCCTTCTCCAGCGCAGGCGCGGCATAGGCGGGCGATTTGTCAGCCGGTGCGGTGGGTGCATTGTCGCTCATGACGGTCAGGCTAACCAATGCGACGAGCGGTGTCATGCCACTTGCGAACAATCGCGGCTTGCGCCTAAGAATGTGAAAGTCATTTTGACCTATGAAAACGTTCTAGAGGAGTTGGGGAGGCGATGCGTTTCGGCAACAAGACCGCGTTGGTGACCGCGGCAGGGCACGGCATCGGCCGCGCGACCGCGCTGCGGCTGCGCGACGAGGGCGCCAAGGTGTTCGCGCTCGACCGCGACGGCGCCGCGCTGGCGACGCTCGAGGGCGTCGAGCCGGTGGTGCTCGATCTGCTCGACGCCGACGCCATCGCCGCGCTTCCCGAGACGATCGGCCAGCTCGACATACTCGCCAACATCGCCGGCTTCGTCGCGGCAGGCTCGATCCTCGACGGCACCGATGCCGACTGGATGCTGTCCTTCGACCTCAACGTTCACGCCATGCACCGCATGATCCGCGCCTTCCTGCCCGGCATGCTGGCCAAGGGCGGCGGCGCGATCGTCAACATGTCGTCGATTGCGTCGAGCGTGAAGGGCATCCCCAACCGCCACGCCTATGGCGCCTCCAAGGCGGCGGTGATCGGCCTCACCAAGTCCGTCGCGGCGGACTTTGTCGCCAAGGGCATCCGCTGCAACGCGGTCTGCCCCGGTACGGTCGACACCCCGAGTCTCCGCCAGCGCGTCGCCGAGCAGGCCGCGCAGCAGGGCATCGCGGTGGAGGAAGCGCATGCCGCCTTCGTCGCCCGCCAGCCGATGGGCCGGCTCGGCCAGGAAGACGAGATCGCCGCGCTGATCTGCTATCTCGCCAGCGACGAGGCGAGCTTCACCACCGGCGCGGTGCATGTGATCGACGGCGGGTGGGTGAACTGATGACTCGCAACGCCCATATCACCGGCCTGCGCACGGTCGACCTCCGCTTCCCGACCAGCGCCTCGCTCGACGGCTCCGACGCGATGAACCCGGACCCCGATTATTCGGCGGCCTATGTCATCCTCGAGACCGACGTCCCCGGCCTCGAAGGCCATGGCCTCACCTTCACCATCGGCCGGGGCAACGACATCTGCGTCGCGGCGATCGAGGCGATGCGCCATCTCGTCCTCGGCCTCGACCTCGCCTGGATCGCCGAGGAGCCCGCGCGGATGTGGCGGCACCTGACCGGCGACAGCCAGCTGCGCTGGATCGGCCCCGACAAGGGCGCGATGCACCTCGCCACCGGCGCGGTGGTCAACGCGATCTGGGACCTCTGGGCCAAGGCCGAAGGCAAGCCGGTGTGGAAGCTCGTCGCGGACATGACGCCCGAGCAGCTCGTCCGCGCGATCGACTTCCGCTACCTCACCGATGCGATCACGCCCGAGCAGGCGCTCGCCCTGCTCACCGAGCGCGCGGCGGGCAAGGCCGAGCGCGTCGCCACGCTCGAGGCGAACGGCTATCCCTGCTACACCACCTCGGCGGGGTGGCTCGGCTATCCGGACGAGAAATTGCGCCGCCTCGCGCAGGAAGCGGTCGATGCCGGCTTCCATCATATCAAGCTCAAGGTCGGCCGCGACCTGGAGGACGATATCCGCCGCGTCCGCATCGCCCGCGAGGTGCTGGGGCCGAACCGCAAGCTGATGATCGACGCCAACCAGGTCTGGGAAGTCGGCCAGGCGATCGAATGGGTCAACGCGCTGGCCTTCGCCAAGCCGTGGTTCATCGAGGAGCCGACCAGCCCGGACGACGTGCTCGGCCACAAGGCGATCCGCGACGGCATCGGCGCGGTGCAGGTCGCGACCGGCGAGATGTGCCAGAACCGCATCCTGTTCAAACAATTCATGGCGGTGGGCGCGGTCGACGTGATCCAGCTCGACGCCTGCCGCATCGGCGGGGTGAACGAGGCGCTGGCGGTGCTGCTGCTCGCCGCCCGCTACAACCTACCGGTATGCCCGCATGCCGGCGGCGTGGGGCTGTGCGAATACGTCCAGCACTTGTCGATGATCGACTATCTGTGCTTTGCCGGCACCATGGACGGCAGGGTCATCGAATATGTGGATCATCTCCATGAACATTTCCTGGAGCCCTGCGTGATCAGGGACGCGGCGTACATGCCGCCGCAGCGCCCCGGCTATTCGATCGAGATGAAGCCCGAGACGCTCGTCCAGTATCGGTTCGGCGCATGAACCTGGAGCTCGCCGGCAAAATCGTGATCGTCACCGGCGGCTCGTCGGGGATCGGCGCGGCCATTGCCGTGGGGCTGGCGCGTGAAGGCGCGATCCCCGCTATCGTCTCGCGCGAGCCGCCCCGGCCCGAGCTGGCCGCGCAGCTGGGCAAGGACTGGCTGTTCCACCCCTGCGAGCTGGCCGAGGACGACGCCGTGGTCGCCGCGGTCGATGCGGTGGCGGCGCGCTTCGGGCGGATCGACGGGCTGGTCAACAATGCGGGGCTGAACGACAATCTCGGCTTCGAGGCGACCCCGGCGCAGTTCCGCGCCTCGCTCGACATCAACCTCGTCCATTATTTCGGCATGGCGCGGGCCGCGCTGCCCCACCTCAAGGCAGCGCAGGGCGCGATCGTCAATATCGGGTCCAAGACCGCGATCACCGGCCAGGGCCATACCAGCGCCTATGCCGCCGCCAAGGGCGCGGTGCTGGCGCTGACACGCGAATGGGCGGTCGCGCTGCGCGGCGACGGCATCCGCGTCAACGCGATCGTGCCGGCCGAGGTCGAGACCCCTGCCTATGCCGAATGGCTGAAGAGCTTCGACGACCCCGCCGCCCGGCGCGAGGAAATCGAGCGCCGGGTGCCCTTCGGCCATCGCTTCACCACGCCGGAAGAGATCGCCGACACCGCGCTGTTCCTGCTTTCCGGGCGGGCCAGCCACACCACCGGCCAGTGGCTGTTCGTCGACGGCGGCTACACGCATCTGGACCGCGCCATCGAATGACCCCAACAGGGGCGTCGCACCAAGGAGAGGATTCATGGCCAGCAAGGCCGGACGCTACACCCCCGCCATCATCCTGACGGTCTCGCTGTTCTTCCTGTGGGGAATGGCGAACAACCTCAACGACATCCTGATCGCGCATTTCCGCCGCGCCTTCACGCTGAGCGATTTCGAGACCAGCTTCGTCCAGCAGGCCTTCTACATGGGCTATTTCCTGCTCGCGACGCCGGCGGCGATGCTCGCGCGGCGGCGGGGCTACAAGGCGGCGATCGTCACCGGCCTCACCTTGTACGCGATCGGCGCGCTGCTCTTCTATCCGGCGACGCATTTCGGCGAGTATCGCTGGTTCCTGGCGGCGCTGTTCGTGATCGCCTGCGGCCTCGCCTTTCTCGAGACCTCGGCCAGCCCGCTGATCGCCGAGCTCGGAAGCCCAGAGGGCGCCGCGCGCCGGCTCAATTTCGCACAGGCGGCCAACCCGCTCGGCACGATCTTCGGCGTGCTGGTCGGCAAATACTTCATCCTTTCGAGCTTCGCGCAGGACGACAAGGCACTGGCCGCCATGTCCGCCGCCGAGCGGACCGCGACGCTGCGCGGCGAGCTCGCCTCGGTGCAGACGCCCTATCTGGTGATCGGCCTGGTCGTGCTCGCCTTCGCGATCGCCGCCGCGCTGATCGCCTTCCCGGATAACCGCCGCGACGGTGACGCACCCGCGGTACCTACGGCCAAGGCGCTCGGCACCGTGCTGCGCGACCGGACTTTGGTCTTCGCGGTGGTGGCGCAGTTCTTCTATGTCGGCGCGCAGGTGGGGCTGTGGAGCTACACGATCCGCTACGCCCAGGTGAACCTGCCCGGCCTCACCGAGCAGGGCGCGGCCGACTATCTGTTCGCCAGCCTGGTGCTGTTCGGCGTGGGCCGCTTCGTCGGCGCGGCGATGCTCGGCAAGGTCCGGGCGCCGCAGCTGCTGGTGGTGTTCGCCGGGCTCTCGGCGGCGCTGACCGTGGCGGCGGTGTTCGTCGGCGGCACGACCGGGCTCTACGCGCTGGTGGCGGCGAGCTTCTTCATGTCGATCCAGTTCCCGACGATCTTCGCGATCGGCATCGGCGGGCTGGGTCGCCTCAAGCAGATCGGCGCCTCGCTGATCGTGATGGCGATCATCGGCGGCGCGGTGCTGACCGCGGCGATGGGGCATCTGTCCGACTTGGCGGGGATCAACCTCGCGCTGCTGGTGCCGGCGGTGGCGTTCCTGGTGGTGCTGGGCTTCGGGGTGCGCGCTACGGGAACGGCAGGGGATGTGGAGTTCGCAGCGGCGGGGCATTGAAAGGCTGAAAAGATCCTCCCCCGGAGGGGGAGGGGGACCGCCGCCGAAGGCGGTGGTGGAGGGGTGTCCCGGCGGGAGGCGGAGGTCTCCGTTCCCAGCGTCGACACCCCTCCGTCAGCCCTGCGGGCTGCCACCTCCCCTTACAGGGGAGGATGCACGGAATGCCTTCTATGTCGCAGTCTGCGAAGCCTGATCTTTGTGCTCAATGCTGTCGCGATAGTCTTCGATATCCAAAATAAACTGCGTGGCACCCCGCAAATTCGTTGAGAATCGAAGCGTCTCACCCGATTGAAATACCAAACGATAATCCTCAGAGATCTCGCTCCTTTGCACGGACACCAGTTCGGAGATCAAGAACAGCCGTTCCTTACCCGTCCAGCTTCGTACCAGGATCATGCTCCCTTTCCACATTACGCACCGGCCATACGCGATCCAGACAGGGTAAGCTCCAGCAAGTGCAAAGCCGATCAGTACCAACAGCGCATAAAAGTTCTGCTCCTGCGCATCGGGTTGCATCGGATCCGACGTTATCAGGGCCGATCCGGCAAGTACAACGAACGACGCACAGCCGAACAACATGAAGTAGATCAAGAAGCCTGGCTTAAACTGCTTCCACCCGCTTTCATCGCGCTGGACGCGCACCCGCACGTGCTGAGCAATCATGGTCGCGAGGCCAACTGCCGCGCCTACGATCAGGACTCTCGCCAAGACGCTCATTGCCCTCGCCCCTCACCCCACCAGCACCACATGCAGGAACCGGGGTCCATGCGCACCGCGAACATAGGTGCCTTCGATGTCGGTGGTACCGCTGACTCCCGTGACCCAGTAGTGCGCGCGCGGCACCGCCCCGCCCGGTGCGGCATCCTCCAGCCAGCGGACCAGCCCGGCGACATCCAGCACCACGATGTGGCGCAGCGCCAGGAAGTTGGGCAGCATCGGCGCTTCCGGCGAGGTCTCGAACACCAGCGAGCCCGTTTCCGCCACGCCGGCGCGGGCGAAGGCGAGCACCGCGCCGTCGTCGATCGGGCAGTCCGCCAGCCGGGTCAGCCCGGACCAGTCGAGCCCCACCACCCGCGCATCGGGTGGCAGCCATAGCGACGGTGCCGCGTCCTCGGCCGCGAGATACGCCGCCACCGCCCCCGGCAGTTCCGCCAGCGACCTGATCCGCGCATGCGTCGCCGCCACGCTCGGCAGCGCGAGCTGCGCAAGGAAGCGCGCCACCAGATCCTCCGGCCCCGCCGGCCGCTCGCGTTCCTCGCCCGCGAGCAGCGCCGCCGCCTCTGCAGCCAGATCCGCCGCCGCCCGCGTCGGCCCCAGCCGCGCCAGGATCGCGTCGCGCGCGCTCATCGTTCGCCCTTTCGGTAGCGGTCCATGAAGCTCTCCGCCGCCGGGGCGGGGAAATCGCGCCCGCCGGTCCAGCCGCCGGCCAAGGGCAGCCGCGAGATCCAGCCGCGCCCGGCCAGCCGCATCGCCCGGATCGCCCAGCGCACGCCTGCGCGGTACAGCCACGGTCGCCGCGCCGCCCAGGCCCAGAGCCCCAGCCCTGATCGCAGCGTCACCGGCTCCAGCCCCTCGCGCCAGCTCTTCTCGCGCCAGCCGCGCAGCAATGTCGGCAAGGGAATCGCGACCGGGCACACCTCCTGGCACTTGCCGTTCATCGTGCAGGCACCCGGCAAATCGCGGCTCGCCGCCAGACCGTCGAGCGCGGGGGTCAGCACCGATCCCATCGGCCCCGGATAGGTGCCGCCATAGGCATGGCCGCCGATCTGGCGGAACACCACACAGTGGTTCATGCACGCGCCGCAGCGGATGCAGCGGAGCATCTCCGCCAGCCCCGCGTCGCGCATCGCGCTGCGGCCATTGTCGACCAGCACGATGTGCATCTCCTCGGGCCCGTCATGGTCCCCTGCCCGCTTCGGCCCGGCATAGAAGGTGGTATATTGCGTCAGCGCCGCGCCGGTCGCCGATCGGGCGAGCAGCCGCAGCAGATGCACGGCATGGTCCATCGAGGGGACCAGCTTCTCGATCCCCGCCGTCACGATATGCACGCGCGGCGGCACTAGCGAGAGTTCGGCATTGCCTTCGTTGGTGACGGTGCAGACTTGGCCCGAATCCGCGATCAGGAAATTGGCCCCCGAGATGCCGACATCGGCGCCCAGCATCTCGCCGCGCAGCTGCCGCCGGGCGCTCGCCGCCATCGCGACGATGCTTTCCTCGACAGGCGGTTCGCGGTGGCGGGCGTGGAACAGTTCGGAGACCTGCTCGCGCGTCTTGTGCATCGCCGGCCAGATGATGTGCGAGG
The DNA here is from genome assembly GCF_003950455.1 of Sphingomonas sp. ABOLE. Classification (NCBI taxonomy): domain Bacteria; kingdom Pseudomonadati; phylum Pseudomonadota; class Alphaproteobacteria; order Sphingomonadales; family Sphingomonadaceae; genus Sphingomonas; species Sphingomonas sp. ABOLE. Next base: position 98,122 of record NZ_QQWY01000017.1, on the reverse strand, counting down.
GCCGCTCGCCGGCGAGCTGGATGATGTGCTCGGCCAGATCGGTCTCGACCCGGCCGATCCCCGCCGCCTCCAGCGCGTGCGGCAGCCCGATCTCCTCGCCGAGCATCGATTTGGAGCGGGCGACGCTCTTCGCTCCCGCCTTGCGACAGAGGTCGACGACGATCGCGCAGGCCTCGTCGGCGGTGGCGGCCCAGTGGACCGTCGCCCCCGCTGCGGTCGCCGCCGCCTCGAACTGCACCAGATAGCTGCCGAGATTGGCGATCACATGGTCCTTGATCGCCGCCGCCCGTTCGCGCGCCGCCGCGAAGCTGGGCCAGGCGCCGATCGCAACACCCCGCTTGGCCTCGGCGGTGCCGGCGGTGCGCTCGACCGCGATCTTGAGCTGGCGGTCGGCGAGCGCGGCATCGACCCGCGCGTCGAAGGCACGGCTCATTGCGCTTCGCCGATCGCCGGGCCGTCGGCCATGCCGGCCAGCACCTCGATGGTGTGGAAGGCGCGGACGTCCGCCCTGCGCCGGTGCAGCTTGCCCGCCATGTTCATCAGGCAACCGAGATCGCCCGCCAGCAGCAGCCCGGCACCCGTAGCCTCCACCGCCGCTGCCTTCTCGTCGGCGATCGCGTTGGAGATCGCCGGGTATTTCACGCAGAAGGTGCCGCCGAAGCCGCAGCAGGTCTCCTCGCCCTCGAGCGGCACCAGCGCCAGGCCGTCGACCGCGCCGAGCAGCCGCCGCGGCTGCGCCTTGATGCCGAGTTCGCGCAGACCCGAGCAGCTGTCGTGATAGGTCGCGGTCGCCGGCAGCGCGACGCCCTCCGGCCGCCAGCCGCGCGCATCGAGCCAGGCGAGGATCTCCCAGGTCTTCGCCGCCACCGCCTCGGCCCGCGCGGCCCATTCGGGATCGCCGGCGAGCAATTCGGGATAGTGGCAACGGATCGTCCCCGCACAGCTGCCGGAGGGGACGACGATCGCCTCGTACGATTCCAGCATCGCCACGTTGCGCCGGGCGAAATCGGTGGCGGTGGCGCGGTCGCCCGAATTGAGTGCCGGCTGCCCGCAACAGGTCTGCGCTTCCGGCACCACCACCTCGCACCCGGCATCGGCGAGCGTGCGCAGGGCCGCAAAGCCCACCCGCGGCCGCATCGCATCGACCAGGCAGGTGACGAACAGCGCGACGCGGGACGGGGGAGCCATGGTCATGCCGCGCCTTCGCATATCGGCGCGGGCGCTGTCACCAGCGCGCGCATCAACCCGCCGCGGCCTCGGCCTGCATCGCGGCGACCTCGTGCCGGATCATCCGGAGCACCAGCGCGGCAGCGCGATCGGTATCCTCGGCGGGGCTGAGGAAGCGGTGCTGCATCAGCCCCAGCGCGGTCGCGGTGATCACGTCGGTCAGCGCACAGCGGCGCTCGGCGAAGGCGTCGCCGGGGATCAGCGCCGTCAGCGCCGCGAGCATCGTGCCGCGCACGTCCTCGCGGGTATCCTCGAAGATCGCGGCGATGCGCTCGTTGCGCGCCGACTCGGCGACGATCTCCGCGAACAACGGGTCCGACTCGTCGGGCTCCGGGCGGATGAAATCGGCCAGCCAGGTCCATACGAACTCGGGATCGCCGCTCCGGATGCCCGCGCACAGCGACTCGGGCGCGAGAAAATCCATGCAGTCGGCCCGGACGATCTGTGCGACGATCGCCTCCTTCGAAGAAAAATCGCGATAGATTTGACCTACCGCAATGCCCGATTCCTTGGCGATCTGGGCCACGCCGGTGGCGTGAAAACCGTTCGCAATGAACAACCTGCGCGCTGCCGACACGATTTTTTCGCGCCGCAACAGCGCTTTATCGCGGTGCGGAACGCCGCCTGCTTCCGTGGCTTCTGCCATCCGTGTTACCCTTGAAACCGTCTTGACCGACCACCTCACTTCGCAGTAGCGGCGAATGTGAGCGATCGTTCACTCACATATATCATAACGGCAGGCATCCGCATGACTTTTTTCCGTCACACCGCGCCGGCTCTCGCGCTTGTCCTCGCCGCCTGTGGCGGTCAGTCCCAGCAGCAGGGTGGCGGCGCCCCCGGCGGCGCGGGCGGACAGCAGGCCGCACCGCCCCCCGTCTCCTATGTCGTCGTCCAGCAGCAGGCGGTGCCGCTCACCAGCGAGCTGCCCGGCCGGCTGAGCCCCTATGAGAGCTCGGACGTGCGCCCGCAGGTCAACGGCCTGATCCTCGAGCGGCTGTTCACCGAAGGCGACATGGTCCGCCAGGGCCAGCCGCTCTACCGGATCGACCCCGCCCCCTATCGCGCCGCCGTCGCCAGCGCCCGCGCCGCGCTGACCCGCGCCCAGGCGACCATCGCCACCAGCGAGGCGCTCGCCCGCCGCTATGGCGAGCTGGTCAAGATCAACGCGATCTCGAAGCAGGAAGCGGAGAACGCCGTCGCCAGCGCCGCCCAGGCGCGCGCCGACGTTGCTGCCCAGCGCGCCGCGCTCACCACCGCCGAGATCGACCTCGCCCGCACCACGATCCGCGCGCCGATCAGCGGCAAGATCGGCCGTTCGCTCTACACCACCGGCGCGCTGGTCTCCGCCTCGCAGGCCAATGCGCTGACCACGATCCAGCGGCTCGACCCGATCTATGTCGACATCCAGCAGTCGAGCGCCGACATCCTCAAGCTGCGCCAGTCGATCCTGGCCGGCCAGGTCGCGCGTGACGGCAACGCCAAGGTGGCGCTGACGCTGGAGGACGGCACCAATTACGGGCCGCAGGGCACGATGCGCTTCGCCGACGTGACCGTCGACGAGACCACCGGCAGCCAGGTGATCCGCGCGTTGTTCCCGAATCCGAACGGCCTGTTGCTACCGGGCATGTTCGCCCGCGCCCGCCTCGTCGAGGGTACCCAGCAGAATGCGATGCTGGTGCCCCAGCGCGCCGTCAGCCGCGACGAGCGCGGTAATCCGACGGTGCTGATCGTCGGCGCCGAGAACAAGATCGAGCCGCGCCCGATCCAGACCAGCCGCACCGCCGGCGACAGCTGGATCGTCACCGGCGGGCTCAAGCCAGGCGACAAGGTGATCGTCGAGGGCGCGATGATGCTGCGGCCGGGCATGCCGGTCACCCCGCAGCCCTGGAACCCGAACGCCAAGCCCGCCCAGGGCCAGCCGGGCGCCGCCGCACCCGCCCAGGGGAAGTAACCGCTCATGTCGCGCTATTTCATCGATCGGCCCATCTTCGCCTGGGTCATCGCGATCATCATCATGCTGGCGGGCATCCTCGCGATCCGCAGCCTGCCGATCGCGCAGTTCCCGGCCATCGCGCCGCCCGCCGTCTCGATCACCGCGACCTATCCGGGCGCGGACGCCCGGACGCTGGAAAACACGACGACGCAGATCATCGAGCAGCAGCTGAAGGGAATCGACCACCTTCGCTATTTCTCGTCCTCGTCCTCGTCGGCGGGCACCGTCACGATCACGCTGACCTTCGAACAGGGCACCGATCCGGACATCGCCCAGGTGCAGGTGCAGAACAAGCTGCAGGCGGCCACCCCGCTCCTGCCGCAGGAAGTGCAGCAGCAGGGCATCCAGGTCGCCAAGGCCACCCAGAACTTTCTGGTGGTGATCGGCCTCTATTCGGAGGACGGGTCGCACAGCGGCACCGATCTCGCCGACTATATCGTGTCGAAGCTGCAGGACCCGCTGTCGCGCGTGAACGGCGTCGGCGACACCCAGGTGTTCGGTTCGCAGTACGCGATGCGCATCTGGGTCGATCCGGTGAAGCTCAACAAATACGCGCTCACCATGGATGACGTGACCACCGCGATCCGCGCGCAGAACGCGCAGGTCTCGGCCGGCCAGCTCGGCGCGCGCCCTGCGCCGAAGGAGCAGATGCTCAACGCCACCGTGTCGGTCCAGTCGCGGCTGACCACGCCCGACGAGTTCGCCCAGATCCGCCTGAAGAGCGGCACCGATGCCTCGGTGGTGCGCCTCGGCGACGTCGCCCGCGTCGAGATCGGCGCGGAGAGCTATGGCTTCGATTCGAAGTGGAACGGCAAGCCCGGCGCCGGCATCGGCATCAAGCTCGCCCCCGGCGCCAACGCGCTGACCACGGTCGACCTGGTCAAGGCGCGCGTCAACGAAATCGCCAAGACCTTCCCGGCCGACATCAAGGTCATCTACCCGTACGATACCACGCCGTTCGTCCGCCTGTCGGTCGAGCAGGTGGTCCACACGCTCGTCGAAGCGGTGGTGCTCGTCTTCCTGGTGATGTTCCTGTTCCTGCAGAACTTCCGCGCCACGCTGATCCCGACGATCGCGGTGCCGGTGGTGCTGCTCGGCACCTTCGCGGTGATGGCGATCGCCGGCTATTCGATCAACACGCTCACCCTGTTCGGCATGGTGCTGGCGATCGGCCTGCTCGTCGACGACGCGATCGTCGTCGTCGAGAATGTCGAGCGCCTGATCACCACCGAGCATCTCAGCCCGATCGACGCCGCGCGCAAGTCGATGGAAGAGATCACCAGCGCGCTGGTCGGCATCGCCCTCGTCCTCTCGGCGGTGTTCCTGCCGATGGCGTTCTTCGGCGGCTCCACGGGCGTGATCTACCGCCAGTTCTCGATCACCATCGTCTCGGCGATGGCGCTGTCGGTGTTCGTGGCGCTGGTGCTCACCCCGGCGCTGTGCGCCACCATCCTCAAGCCGCACGATCCGAGCAAGACCGAGGGCAACGGCCTGCTCGCGCGCTTCTTCCGCTGGTTCAACGACAAGTTCGATCGCGGCCAGGCCAAGTACGAGAAGGGCGTGCGCAGCACCGCGCGCAGCTGGAAGCGCTCGGGCCTGGTCTATCTGCTGATCATCGGCGGGATGAGCTTCCTGTTCCTGCGGCTGCCCGGCGGCTTCCTTCCCGAGGAAGACCAGGGCATCGTGATCGCGCTGGTCCAGGGCCCGGCGGGCGCCACTTCGGCACGTACCGAAAAGGGGCTCGACCTGATCCGCGACCACTTCCTCAAGGAGGAAGCGGGCAATGTGAAGGGCGTGTTCACGATCAACGGCTTCAGCTTCGCGGGCGCCGGCCAGAACAGCGGCCTTGCGTTCATGCCGCTGAAGGACTGGGCCGATCGCCCCGGCCACAAGAATGCCGCCGCGTCGATCGTCGGCCGCGCCATGGGTACCTTCGCGCAATATCGCGACGGCCTGATCTTCGCGATCACCCCGCCGGCGGTGCAGGAGCTCGGCAACGCGACCGGCTTCGACCTCCAGCTCGTCGATACCGGCGGCATCGGCCATGAACGCCTGCTCCAGGCGCGCAACATGATGCTGGGCATGGCGATGCAGGACAAGCGCCTGGTCGGCGTGCGCCCCAACGCGCTCGACGACGCGCCGCAGCTCAAGGTCGACATCGACCAGGACAAGGCCAAGGCACTCGGCCTCGACCTTTCCTCGGTCAACAGCACCATCGCCACCGCCTGGGGCGGTTCCTATGTCAACGACTTCATCGATCGCGGCCGCGTCAAGCGCGTCTATGTCCAGGCCGATGCCCCCTATCGCCTGACGCCGGAGGACATCGCCAACCTGTACGTCCGCGGCCCCACCGGCACGATGACGCCGTTCACCGCCTTCTCGACGCTCAGCTGGGCGCAGGCACCGGTGCAGCTCACCCGCTATAACGGCCTGCCCTCGATGGAAATCCTCGGCTCGCCCGCCCCCGGCACCTCGACCGGCGACGCGATGGCGGCGATGGAGGCGATCCACGCCAAGCTGCCGCCAGGCACCCAGCTCGAATGGACCGGCCTCTCCTATGAGGAACGCCTGTCGGGCGGCCAGGCGCCGGCACTCTACGCGCTGTCGCTGCTGATCGTGTTCCTCTGCCTCGCCGCGCTCTACGAGAGCTGGTCGGTGCCGATCTCGGTGATCCTGGTGGTGCCGCTCGGCGTGCTCGGCGCGCTGCTCGCGGCGTGGCTGACCGGGCTCAACAACGACATCTACCTCCAGGTCGGCCTGATCACCACGATCGGCGTGTCGGCGAAGAACGCGATCCTGATCGTCGAGTTCGCCGAGGAGCGGATGCGCGAGGGCATGAGCGCCTTCGACGCGGCGATCGAAGCCGCCAAGCTCCGTCTGCGCCCGATCCTGATGACCAGCCTCGCCTTCATCTTCGGCGTGCTGCCGCTGGCGATCTCCACCGGCGCGGGCGCCGGCGGCCAGAACGCGATCGGCCGTGCGGTGGTGGGCGGCATGCTCTCCGCGACGGTGCTGGCGATCTTCTTCGTGCCGATGTTCTTCGTGGTGGTGCGCAATCTGTTCGATCGCCGCCGCAACAAGAATGCGGGCCCGAATACCAACCATGACGGCGGCGCCAACGCGCCCCAGGGAGCCTGACGGCCGTGACCAACCGCTTCCCCCTGTTCTTCGCGCTGGCCGCGAGCACCGCGCTCTCGGCCTGCAACCTGGCCCCCAAGTACAGCCGGCCCGCGCCGGCGATCCCGGCGGCGCTGCCCCAGGGCGGCGTCTACCCGGCGGCGGCCACCGACGCGCCGGACATCAGCAAGGTCGGCTGGCGCGACTTCTTCACCGACGATCGCCTGCGCCGGGTGATCCAGCTGGGCCTGGACAACAACCAGGACCTGCGGCTCGCCGCGGCCAACGTGCTGCAGGCCCGGGCGCAGTACCGCGCGCAGCGGGCGGACCTGTTCCCCGCGATCGGCGTCAGCGGCACCGGCACCTACACCAACACCGCGCAGTTCGCGGCCAGTGCCGGCGGCGCACTGGGCGGCGCGGGCGTGCAGGACGTCCAGAACTTCAGCGTGTCCGGCGGCATCACCTCCTATGAGATCGACCTGTTCGGCCGGGTGCGCAATCTCAGCCGCGCCGCGCAGGAGCAGTATTTCGCGAGCAGCGAGGCGCAGCGCGCCACCCGCGTGTCGCTGATCGGCGAGATCGCCAGCGCCTGGCTCACCCTCGCCTCGGACCGCGAGCAGCTCGCGATCGCGCAGAACACGCTCAAGGCGTTCGAGCAGTCGCTCGAGCTGACCCGGGCGCAGTTCCGCATCGGCACCGCCTCGGAGCTGGAGTCGCGCCAGGCCGAGACGAGCTACGAATCCGCCCGGAACGACGTGGCGACGGCACAGACCCGGATCGCGCAGGACATCAACGCGCTCCAGCTGCTCACCGGCGCCACGGTTGCGCCCGAGCTGCTGCCGGAATCGCTGGGTGACGCCAAGGCGACGATCGACGCGCTGCCCGGCAACGTGCCGTCGGAAGTGCTGCTGCGCCGCCCGGACGTGCTCCAGGCCGAGCACCAGCTGATCGCACAGAACGCCAATATCGGCGCGGCGCGCGCGGCCTTCTTCCCGAGCATCTCGCTCACCTCCACGGTGGGTTCGATCGCCTCGACGATCGGCAAGCTGTTCGGGTCCGGCACCGATACCTATACGGTCTCGCCCACCGCCTCGCTCAACATCTTCAACTTCGGAAAGAACCAGGCGAACCTCGACTATTCAAAGGCCTCGCGCGACGCGGCGGTGGCGACCTATCAGAAGACGATCCAGACCGCCTTCCGCGAAGTCGCCGATGCGATGGCCCAGCGCGGCACGATCGACGAGCAGCTGCGCGCGCAGAGCGCACGCGCCAATGCAGCGGAGGTCGCGGCGCGGCTGTCCGACGCGCGCTACCGGGCGGGGGTCGACTCGTTCCTAACCGTGCTTGATTCGCAGCGCAGCGCCTATGCCGCCGAGCAGAGCCTGGTCACCACGCGGCTGACCCGCGCGAGCAACTTGGTTACCCTGTATAGAACCTTAGGCGGCGGGCTCGACTAGAGGCTTGCCACCTGCGAAAATCGGCATAGTCTCTGGATCCAATAGGAGAAGGAGAGGTGTCGTGTCGCTGAACGAAGTGCACCCCGAACAGGACCAGGGCCTGCCCCCGCTGCCCGTGCAGGCCTCGGACGAAAGCATGATCATCCTCGAGGGCCTGTTGTGCGTGATGCGGGAAAAGAACCTGCTCTCGCGCCAGGACCTCGAGCTGCTCTGCCAGAAGGTCGAGCGCCGCGCCGCCGGCGTGAGCAAGAACCCCCTGCCCTGCTGCCCGAACAAGGCGGCGAACGCGCGCAACTATATCCAGCGCCTCGCCGACTATCTGGGCCAGCGCTATGGCGGCAAGCACCTGCGCCGGGTGAGCTGAGCGCTTAGGCCGGCCCGCCCCGGCCCCGCCCGTCATCCCGGCGAAAGCCGGGATCCATTGGGGTCTCCGTCGCGGTTCTTGCCGAGGCCGTTTGGCGTCTAGATCCCGGCTTTTCGCCGGGATGACGGCTGTCGAGAAGTACGGCGCAACGACGCTGTTGCCGCCCCCGCCCTCCGCCGGCCCCGGCCCCGCCTCCAATAATCGGACAAATCGGCAAATCCCGCTTTGGCAACGCGCCCCCGCGCGCTAGGGCGCAATCGTCTGTCTTTCCTGAATGAGGACGCTTGCATGAAGTTGCTTCGCTACGGCCCGCGCGGTGCCGAAAAGCCCGGCATCCTGGACGCCGAGGGCCGCATCCGCGACCTGACCGGCCTGGTGCCCGACCTCACCGTCGACGTGATCGAGCGGATCCGCGCGGTGGATCCCACCACGCTGCCGCTGGTCGAGGGCGACGTTCGCCTGGGCGTGCCTGTGGCGAACATCGGCAAGTTCCTCGCGATCGGCCTCAACTATGCCGATCACGCCCGCGAAGCCGGCCTCGAGCCGCCGCCCGAGCCGATCTTCTTCACCAAGGCGATCTCGTGCCTCACCGGCCCGAACGATCCGGTGATGATCCCCAAGGACTCGCAGAAGAGCGACTGGGAAGTCGAGCTGGGCGTGATCATCGGCAAGACCTGCCGCCATGTCGACGAGGCCGATGCGCTCGACCATGTCGCGGGCTTCGTCCTCGCCAACGACGTATCCGAGCGCGCCTTCCAGAAGGAGCTCGGCAGCCAGTGGGACAAGGGCAAGGGCTGCGACACCTTCGGACCCATCGGCCCGTGGCTGGTGACGCCGGACGAGGTGGCCGACTGCCAGGCGCTCGACATGTATCTGGACCTCAACGGCAAGCGCATGCAGACCGGCAACACGTCGACGATGATCTTTCCGGTGGCGGAATGCATCGCCTATATGAGCCGCTTCATCACGCTCCACCCCGGCGACCTGCTGATCACCGGCACGCCCCCCGGAGTCGGCGAAGGCCAGAAGCCCGAGAAGATCTTCCTCAAGCCCGGCGACGTGATGGAGCTGGGAATCACCGGCCTCGGCACCCAGCGCCAGGACGTGATCGCGTTCGATCTGGCGGCGTTCAACGACTGAGCACCGTCCCCTTCTTCTAAATCCCCCTCCCGCTTGCGGGAGGGGGGCGCCCCCTAAATCGCCTCCACCGCCAGCACCTCAATCGCTTCCGGCTTCCCTCCGAAATCGACGCGCTCGCCTTCCTCCGCGCCGAGCAGGGCGTGCGCCAGCGGCGCCTGGAAGGCCAGCCGGTCGGCCGCCGGATCAGCCTCATCATGGCCGACGATCTCGATCACCCGCTCGCGCCCGTTCAGCTTGATCCGCACCCGCGCGCCGATCCCCGCCACGCCGTCCTCGAGGGGCGGCGCGATCTGCGCGGTGGCGGCGCGGGTGTTCCAGTAACGCAGCTCGCGCTTCAGCCCTTCCTTGGCCTCCGCATCGCCCTCGGCCCCGATCGCCGCCTCCAGCGCGGCGACCTTGCCCGCGATCAGCGCCGGCCCCGCCGCCGTGACCAGATTGGGCCCGGCCGGCAGCGGCAGTTCGAACTTGGGTTCCTTATGTTCCTCGTCGCTCTCGCGGCGAAACGCGACACTCATCGTTGGGGCAGTTCCTCAAGCGTGGACGATACCTTCCAAAGATCGATCGCGCCTTCGGTTGCATGGGTGTCGATTTCCGCCAGCTCCTCGGCGGTGAAATCGAGGTTCTTCACCGCATCGAGCGAATCGTCGAGCTGCTGCACCGTCCGCGCGCCGACCAGCGCCGAGGTCACGCGCGGATCGCGCAGCACCCAGGCGATCGCCATCTGCGCCAGCGTCTGCCCGCGCTTCTCGGCGATCGCGTTGAGTGCACGGATGCGGGCGATATTCTCGTCCGAGAGCAGCCGCGTGTCGAGCGATCCGCCCTTGGCCGCGCGCGCATCCTCGGGCACGCCGTTCAGATATTTGCGCGTCAGCATCCCCTGCGCCAGCGGCGAGAAGGCGATGCAGCCGGTGCCCAGATCTTCCAGCGTGTCGAGCAGGCTCTCCTCGATCCAGCGGTTGAGCATCGAATAGCTCGGCTGGTGGATCAGCAGCGGCACCTTGTAGTCCGCCAGGATCGCCGCGGCCTTCCGCGTCAGCTCGGGCGAATAGCTGGAGATGCCGACATAGAGCGCCTTGCCCTGGCGGTGGATCTGGGCGAGCGCGCCCATCGTCTCCTCCAGCGGCGTCTTGGGGTCGACGCGGTGCGAGTAGAAGATGTCGACATAGTCGAGCCCCATCCGCTTGAGGCTCTGGTCGCACGAGGCGATCAGATATTTCTTGCTGCCGCCGACATCGCCATACGGCCCCGGCCACATGTCCCAGCCTGCCTTGGTCGAGATGATCAGCTCGTCGCGGTGGCTGGCGAAGTCGGTCGCCAGCACGCGGCCGAAATTCTCCTCGGCCGAGCCATAGGGCGGCCCGTAATTGTTGGCGAGATCGAAGTGCGTCACGCCGCGATCGAACGCCCGGCGCAGCATCGCGCGGGCATTTTCGAACACATCGGTACCGCCGAAATTCTGCCAGAGCCCCAGGCTGATCGCCGGCAGGTCGAGCCCGCTCACGCCACAGCGGCGATAGGGCATGCGGCCGTCATATCGGTCGGCATCGGCATGCCAGGGCTGGGGATAGGCCATCATCTCTCTCCATCGGGAAGGCTGTACGGAACGCGCCTATACGCAGCCCGGGTCCCGCACGGAACACCCGGGCGCGCCAGCAATGGCAAGCCGCCCCCAAGGACAGCTATCTTGTCGCGATCGTTGCCGACGGGTAACGCGGTCGGCCATGCAGTATCACAGCACCCGCGGCGCCGCGCCCTTGCTGGGCTTTCGCGACGTCACCCTCACCGGCCTCGCCAGCGACGGCGGCCTCTATGTCCCGACCGAATGGCCGGCCTTTTCCGCGGCGGATATCGCCGCGATGCGCGGCCTCTCCTATGTCGAGACGGCGGTGCGCGTCATGCTGCCCTTCGTCACGCCGGACCTGAGCGAGGACGAGCTCCGCCAGCTCTGCACCCAGGCCTATGGCCGCTTCTCGCACGCCGCGGTGACCCCGCTGGTCCAGATCGACCAGCAGCACTGGCTGCTCGAGCTGTTCCACGGCCCCACCCTCGCGTTCAAGGACGTGGCGCTCCAGCTGCTCGGGCTGCTGTTCGAGAAGTTCCTGAGCGGCACCAACCAGCACCTCACCATCGTCGGCGCGACCTCGGGCGACACCGGCAGCGCCGCGATCGACGCGGTGGCGGGGCGCATCGGCGTCGACATCTTCATGCTGCACCCGCAGGGCCGCGTGTCGGATGTCCAGCGCCGGCAGATGACCACCGTCCTCGCCCCCAATGTCCACAACATCGCGATCGACGGCAGCTTCGACGATGCCCAGGCGCTGGTGAAGGCGATGTTCAACGATGCCGACTTTGCCGGCCGCTTCCAGCTGAGCGCGGTCAACTCGATCAACTGGGCCCGGCTGATGGCGCAGGTGGTCTATTATTTCTACGCCGCCGTCCGCCTCGGCGCGCCCGAGCGGGCGGTCGCCTTCTCGGTACCGACCGGCAATTTCGGCGACGTGTTCGCCGGCTATGTCGCCGCGCGCATGGGCCTGCCGGTGGCCAAGCTGGTGGTGGCGACCAACGTCAACGACATCCTCCATCGTGCGCTGTCGGCCGGTGATTATTCGGCGGGCACCGTCACGCCGACCGCCGCGCCCTCGATGGACATCCAGGTCAGCTCGAACTTCGAGCGGCTGCTGGCCGATCTCGCCGGTGCGCCGATCGCGGACCAGATGCGCGGCTTCGAATCGACGCGCGCGATGCAGCTCACCAACGCCCAGCGCGAAGGCGCCTCCAAGCTGTTCACCAGCGACGCGATCGATGCCGACGGCATGAACGAAGCGATGCGCTGGGCCTGTGCCGAAGCCGGCCAGGTGATCGACCCGCACACCGCGATCGGGCTCGCCGCCGCGCAGCGCGCCGGGCTGGCGCCGGACGTGCCCGTCGTCACCCTCGCCACCGCGCATGCCGCAAAATTCCCCGACGCGGTCGAGCGCGCCACCGGCATGCGTCCGACCGTGCCGAGCCGCGTCGGCGACCTGTTCGAGCGCCACGAGCGCTACGACACCCTGCCCGCGACGTTCGACGCGGTCACCGGCTATATCGCCGAGCGCGCCCACGCCCGCCCATGAAGCTCGTCACCCTCACCGGCGAGCCCTGGGGCGACTATGGGCTGATCGATTCGGGCCATGGGCGCAAGCTCGAGCGCTACGGCGCCTATCGCTTCATCCGCCCCGAGCCCCAGGCGATGTGGGCGCCGGCCGCGGCCGAGTGGGACGCGCATGCCGAATTCGTCCCCGGCTCCGACGAGGAGGGCGGCGGCCGCTGGGAATATCTGAAGCCCACCCCCCGCGAAGGCTGGCCGCTGGCATGGCGCGAGGTGCGCTTCACCGCCCAGACCACACCCTTCCGCCATCTCGGCTTCTTCCCGGACATGGCGCCGGTATGGGACTGGATGCGCGGCCGGATCGACGGCATGGACAGCCCTGAGTGCATGAACCTGTTCGGCTATACCGGCGTCGGCTCGCTGGCGCTGGCGGCGGCGGGCGCGAAGGTGACGCATGTCGATGCCTCCAAGAAGTCGGTGATGGAGGGCAAGGCCAACGCCCAGCTCTCGGGCATGGCCGACAAGCCGATCCGCTGGATGATCGACGACGCGATGAAATTCACCGCGCGCGAGGTACGCCGCGGGCGGCGCTATGACGGCATCATCCTCGATCCGCCCAAATGGGGCCGCGGGCCCAATGGCGAGGTGTGGAAGCTGGAGGAAGGCCTGCCGTCGCTGATCGACGACGTGGCCAAGCTGCTCGACGCGAACTCGCGCTTCCTGTTCCTCACCGTCTATGCGGTGCGCATGTCGGCGCTGGCGATCGGCGAACTGGTCCGCCAGGCGATGGCGGACAAGGGGGGCACGGTCGAGGCGGGCGAGCTGACGGTGCGCGAGGAAGCGCGCGGGCTGGAGCTGCCGACGGCGATTTTTGCGCGGTGGAGTAGGTAACTATTCGCCTACCGCGCAAGCACTTCAGCCGTGGTGGCAGATCACTGCGGCTGCGAATTGACTAAAAAGTCCCTGCGGAACCATGCCCCTTCGTCGCCTGGCATTGCGTATGCTACATCGAGAATGATTTGATACGCGGTACAAACGTCGGCAGGCTGCGCATCTTTCTGATTCTGCACGGCGCTTGTCACAGCATCTAGCCGGGACGCCGGGAGCTTGCGCCATTCAATCTCCAGAGGCTTCGCGAAAGCAGCAGTTGCCTTGTCCTTCTGCAGTTCGCTAATTTCAACGACGGGCATGTCAGCATCGAGCGATGAAAAAATCGCTTTTCTCAGCAGGCCCAGAAACTCTCGAAAGGGGACGATCCCCATTCTTGAAATGACCTGCAGCTCCATACCGGCTTCTACCCGCGTGGAATAAATATGTGCGCACTCTTCCTGCGTAGAGCTTTTTGCCAAAGCCGCAAGAAAGTAGTAGTATCTTTGAATATCGAAATCGCTCATCTTCGAAAAACCGCGAACCTGCAACGCATTCAGAAGGTCCTCGACAACCAAATCGCTGACCCGAGGCACTGACTCACGGTCTCGTAAATCACCACGTCGCGCGTACATTTTGTCCGCCACGATAGCGACAAAACGTGGGTCATGATGGATTGCGCGCACATGCTCGTCTAAAGCTTCTGCAAAAGGCCCTTGCAGACCGAACCGTGCAGCCATAGCGCGTCCGAAGCCGGGGCGCTGGAGAGCCGAAGCCGCCAACACCTTCATTTCCGATTTAGAAATTCCCTCCGCAGGTCCCGGCTTGACGCCCAGCGGCTTAGTCGTGAGCGAAGGACCAGGCCTACGGGATGACGCGCCAGCATCTTGCGACAAAATTAGCGTTTTGACACCGCCACTTGACGTCGAACCAGCTGCGACGGCGGTAGAAACTAGGCCGCAAAAAACGGTCGCGATCAGCACAAACGTAATCGGCTTCATGTCTTCCCCCATGCTCCGCAACCTTCGATTAGTGATGATCACAGCAGCGTCTCGGGTGACGTAGCGCTTCAGGCCATCCCAGCACAACGGTATCACGGACATCCAGACCGAGGCCTCCATCTGTTGGAGCAGAAGGATATTTGATGATCCTGGGGGAGTGCTTAGACCATCATTGCAGCTGTAATTCCGGTTCCTATATGTTCTATGCCGGGATCTACCCAGCGAGCGCTCTTTGAACCTGCTGGAACCACGCCTCGCGAAATGCACCGTGCACGTCCACGTGTGTGAACTTACGAATCGCGCACGAGTGTGAACTTTGGCAACTTAGCGAGCAGCAATCGCTCGCCGCGACACCCACCTCAGTCATCCCGGCGAAAGCCGGGATCCATTGGGGTCGCCGTTCCAGCTCCAGCCCCGGCGGAGCGGTGAATGGATCCCGACTTTCGTCGGGATGACGACGGAAAAGGTGGAGAGGAAGAAACGCCAGCGCTCAGCCGGCAAGCACACCCAGCCGCACCAGCTCGGCGCGGAACGCCTCCGCGCCGGTAAACACCACGCCGTGAATACCCTGCCCCCGCGCCGCCTCGACGTTCACCGGCAGATCGTCGACGAACACCGCGTCCGGGCCCTGCAGTCCGAATCGCTCCAGCGCCAGCGCGTAGATGGCGGGATCGGGCTTCACCAGCTTCTCGTCGCCCGAGACGACGATGTCCTGGAAGCGGCCGAACAGCCAGTCGACCTGCGGCATCCAGGCCCGCCAGAACTCGCCGGAGAAATTGGTGATGCCGAACAGGGGCACGCCCGCCGAATCGAGTTCCTCGACCAGCTCGGCCATGCCGGGGATCGGCGGACCCAGTTGGTCACCGAACTGCGGCCCCCAGAGCGCGATCTTGTCGGCATGCTCGGGGTACAGCGCGCTCAGCTCCGCCGATGTCTCGGCGAAGGGGCGGCCAGCGTCATGCTGGAAATGCCATTCCTTGGTGACGACCTGCGACAGAAACGCGTCGAGCGCCTGCTCGTTTTCGAACAGGCGCTCGTACAAACGCCGCGGTTCCCAAGGGAAAAGAACGTTGCCGACGTCGAAGATGACGGCGTGCGGCGCAGTCCCCACGTATGGGCTCAGCCCTGACGTGCCTTGAAACGCTTCTGCGTCTTGTTGATCACGTAGATCCGGCCACGGCGGCGGATCACGCGGTTGTCGCGGTGCCGCCCCTTGAGCGACTTCAATGAATTGACGATCTTCATGACCGATTCGCTTCTCAAATTATCTGGAATGCCGGAAAGAGCGGCTCGCCTATAAGCGCGGGGCCGGGAAGTCAAGGCCGCGTGTGTCCCGTGCCGCCGATATGCAGCCGAACGCCGCGCTCGAACGTTCCGTCCCCGATGGGACCCGCAAATCCGCTCGACCCGGCCCATGCTGGCAGGATAGATCCATTGCGCCCACGAAACAGGAGTGCGTGTTCGTGAATCCGTATCTGCGTCTTGCCCTGCTCGCTACCCTGCCCGCGCTCGCCGCCGGCTGCACCACCACCGGCGCCCGTCCGCCGATCGACGTCACCCGCTATCATCTGAGCGAGCCGTTCGAGCGCACCACGGTCAGCGTGATGCCGATGACCGGCGCGATGGACGTCACGCCCGAATTCCGCGTCTATGCCGATGCGGTGCAGGCGGAGCTGAACAAGCAGGGCTATGTCCCCGCCACCAGCGATCGCCCGGCGGGCTATATCGCCTCGGTCTCGTTCACCCGTGCCTCGCGCGGCGTGGTCCGCGAACCCTCGCCGGTCTCGATCGGGCTGGGCGGCGGCAGCTTCGGCGGTGGCCGGGGCGGCGGTGTCGGGCTGGGCGGCGGCGTCTCGTTCGGCATCGGCAAGCGCAAGCAGAACGAGATCCTCGTCTCGCAGCTCTGGGTGCAGCTGCGCCGCCGCGCCGGCGAGAACGTGATCTGGGAAGGCCGCGCCGAGACGACCGGCGTGGGCCTCCGCGACAACCAGCCTGCCGCCACCGCGCAGCGACTCGCCGCTGCGCTGTTCAAGGACTTCCCCGGCGAGTCCGGGATCACTACGACGGTCAAATGAGCATTCAGATCAGCGCCGCGTTCGACAGCGGCAACATCCGCGTGGTCGCCATCGAAGGCGACGGGGTCGACTGCGAGATCGTCCTCGATCACCAGTCGGACTTTTTCCAGTGGTTCCACTTCCGCGTCGCCGGCGCGAAGGGGCGGACGCTGACCTTCCGCATCCTCAATGCGGGCAGCTCGGCCTATCCCTTCGGCTGGCCGGGCTACAAGGCGCGCTGGTCGGCGGACCGCGAATCGTGGCGGATGGCGGAAACCGAGTATGCGGGCGGCATCCTCAGCTTCACCCACCATTTCCAGACGGACCTCACCTGGTTCGCCTATTTCGCGCCCTATTCGATGGAGCGGCACCACGACCTGGTCAGCCGCATCGCGCTGCAGGAGGGCGTTACCCACCGCCAGCTGGGCGAGACGCTGGACGGCCAGCCGATCGACTGCCTGACCATGGGCGAGGGGCCGAAGCACGTCTGGCTCTATGCCCGCCAGCATCCGGGCGAGAGCATGGCCGAATGGTGGATGGAGGGCGCGCTTGAGTTCCTCACCGACGAGGACAATGCCGTCGCGCAGGCGCTGCGGCAGAAGGCGACCTTCCACTGCGTGCCCAACATGAACCCGGACGGCTCGCGCCGCGGCCATCTGCGCACCAATGCGGCGGGGGTGAACCTCAACCGCGAATGGCACACCCCGACGCCCGAGCGCAGCCCGGAAGTGCTGGCGGTGCGCAACGCCATGGACGCAACCGGCGTGCATTTCGCGATGGACGTCCACGGCGACGAGGCGATCCCGGCCAACTTCCTCGCCGGCTTCGAGGGCATCCCGAGCTGGACCGACGCGCTCGGCGAGAAATTCTACGAATTCGGCCGACGCCTCGCGGCGCACACCCCCGATTTCCAGACCGAGCTCGGCTATGACAAGTCGCCCCCGGGCAAGGCCAATCTCGCCATGTCGACCAACCAGCTCGCCGAGCGGTTCGGCGCGGTGTCGATGACGCTGGAAATGCCGTTCAAGGACCATGATGCGAACGCCGACCCCGAGTTCGGCTGGTCGCCGACCCGCAGCAAGCTGCTCGCCCATGCCTGCCTCGAGACGCTGGCGGGCATGATCGACACGCTGTGATCACGATCCGGGAAGGCGGGCTGGACGACGCCCAGGTGCAGGATCTTCTGCGCCTGCACGCGGCGGGCATGCTCGCCAACTCGCCGGCCGAGAGCTGCCACTTCCTCGACCTGTCGGGCCTCCAGGCGGCGGACGTCACCTTCTGGAGCGCCTGGGCGGGCGCGGACCTGCTCGGCATGGGCGCGCTCAAGCAGCTCGATGCGACCCATGGCGAGGTGAAGTCGATGCGCACCGTGCCGGCGCAGCTCGGCAAGGGCATCGGCGCGGCGGTGCTCGAGCATATCCTCGCCGTCGCCCGGGCGCGTGGGCTGACGCGGCTGAGCCTGGAGACGGGTACCGCGCCGGCGTTCGAACCGGCGATCCGACTCTATACCCGCTACGGCTTCGCCCCCTGCCCGCCGTTCGGCAGATATGCGGAAGATCCGCATAGTCGCTTCCTCACGCTGGCGTTGTAGTTGAATATTAGGAGCTGCGCATGTTCGCGGGCTGGGCATCGCTGTGCCCGACGAGCGTCGCGTGCGCCTGCCGCAGGATATAGCCATAGCGGCATCTCGATCCGATAGGCATAGCCGTTCAGCCAGCGCTGCATCGCCCACCAGATGATCGGCCAGGCGACGAAGTTGGCCAGCAGCGCAGGGCGGGTCCGCTGGCGGAGCAGCAGCAGGCGTATCTGCGCCGTGCTCGCCCCCATCGCCTTGCGGATGCCGATCGCCTAGAGCAGTTTCCGATCAATTTGGATCATATCCGCAGGAACTGAAGTAGTTGGCGCATTCGATGGGCTGGAAGATGTCGACAAGTGCGCCGATGTGGTTCCAGAGTCCGCTGACAGTGCGCTCTCCAGCCTTTCGGAGCATGGCCTTGAGGCGGGCAAAGGCCTTTTCGATGGGGTTGAAATCGGGGCTGTAGGGCGGGAGGAAGCGCAGCGTCGCGCCGGCCGCCTCGATCCGCTCGCGGACCGCGGGTCGTTTGTGGCTCGACAGATTGTCCATGATGACGATGTCGCCGGGACGCAGTGTGGGCACGAGGAGCTGTGCCACATAGGCTTCGAACCAGTCGCCGTTGATCGGTCCGTCGAGCACCATCGGCGCGACCATGCCGGTCATGCGCAGTCCGGCGACCAGCGTGGTGACCTTGCGATGGCCATGCGGATATCCCATCCGCAGCCGCTCACCTCTGGCGCATCGACCGTGGCTGCGGGTCATGTTGGTGGCGGCCCAGGTCTCGTCGATGAAGACCAGGCGTTCCGGTTCCAGATCTACTTGGCCATCGAACCAGCCGCGGCGCTGCTTCAGGATGTCGGGCCGGTCTTGCTCGACGGCATGGCCAGTCTTTTTTTGCGCGTCATGCCACGGCGCGCGAAGAAGCGATGTAGCCCTGAGACAGAGGCCGCCAGACCCTTCTTGGCCAGGGCTCGGCGAAGCTCTTCCAGAGAGATGTCCTTGCGGGCTTCCCACAGCGCGAGAATGTCAGCTGCCCGTTCCTCGACCCGACGCGAACGCATGTCTCCGCCTTGCAGCTTGGCGGCAAAATTGCCCGTTTCCCGCCTCTGCGCGTGTCAGCGGATCGCTGTCGAGGGCGCAACCCCAAACCGTGCGGCTGCAGCCCGACAGCTCAGCCCGCCGTCAATCGCAGCCAGAACACGAACCCGCAAATCCATAGAGAGAGCATGACCCATCCATGCCGGACTCCTTCACCGGCATGCATTCTGAATCAGAAATCGCGATCCTTGGGGATCCCTCCACGATTCAGTGCGGTCGAAATCCGCTCTAGATGACCGCCCACACGGCCGCATTGGCGAAGTCGCCATCCTGCTTGCCATTCGGAAGACAACAGGGACCTAAGATGTGGCCAGTGCGATACGCGAAGCTCGCGTTAACTGCGAAGCTATGTGATCTCGCCTGTTAAAGCGGGAATCCCGCCAATTTTCCTCGCTAGACGCGGCGACCGCTTTCACCCCTTCAACCTTAACTCAGATATTGCCTTCGGACTGCCCCTCGGGAGACGTCGCCGTCTCGCCCGATCGCCCCATGCCGATCTCCGATTCATACTCAGCACTAATTGGCTCATCTAAAAAAAGCTCGTGTATTTCCTTTTCTCCAACTCCCCGGACCAAAATACTCAAACGATCATATACTTGAACTTCAATCAATCCCCACTCTAGAAGAGCAGCAAGATATCCTTGCCATATCAGTGACACGCTTTCGGTATTACGCCAATTTAGTTGACGTACAATTCTGTTTTTAATCTCTTCTTCCGTTGGGCAATTTTCCATCATCAAATTCATCATTTTATCCTCGGTACAGAAATTTCACCTTCTGAAGTAATAATGGTGATATTTTGTATCTTCAATTTCCGATCAGCCCCCATAAGCACGGCCAATAGCACGATATGCAACATATTTCGTCATTCCATCCTGTCCGCGGGCATCTATAATTATGTTACCCGATTGGCCACGCGCGTCCATGATGGTGCTTGATATAGATTTCGAGATACCATCTATCGTCTTATTAGCAATATTGTTCACCGTCTTCAATTCATAACTGACCCCATCAATAATGACGTCGGCAGTTCGATTCGTTGATGTAGGAATGATTTCTACAGTTCGCCCAGCGACAATTAGATCATTCACAAAAGATTTTTCTGCAGAAGTTAATCCATCAACTGAGCCAACTAACCTGCCTGGGCCGTATACGCCCCCCCCGCTAAGAAGGTCACCTTGGCTGTGTGCAACATTCGTATATGCTCCGCCAGTGTTCGCTGGCTCAGGAAGCTCAAATCCTGGCAGAGGCGGCGGCGGGATTGGCGTCACCAGCGGTGGCGTTCGGATGTCGTCCGGGTTTGGTATGGGCGTACCTAGCTGCAGATCGGGCGGCGGCATCGGCGGCCGGCCCTGCAGCGGGGGCAGCGGCGTAGCTACCGGCAGGGTTTCCGTGTTTGGCTTCGCCGATGGATCGACGGGCGTCATCGTGCTGGGCGAAGACGGGGTGTTGAGCCCGACGTAGAGGTACGCTGCTCCCAAAGCGAGCCCTGCCCCTACAATCGCCGCGTTGCCATAGGGGCCCTTCAGCTTGGTCAAGGCGTTGATCGCCGCGCCCAATTGCGGCGTGTATCGAGCCACGAACGAACTTCCAGGCGACGTAGCGAGAACTTCGATTTGCGCCGGGGTAAAGCCCAGGGATGCCAACTTCGCCAGAGCGGCGGCCGCTTCTGCCTCCCGCTGCTTTCCCACAACATTCTGGTTACCCAGGGAATAAGCGTCCAGCGCGGCCTGCTGATCGGACGACAGCGTGCACATTTCCTTGGCATTCGCACAAGCGCTGACCTTGTCGAACGCCGACAGCCCGCCCAGTTTGTTCACGGCTTCCCGGAACGCTGGATCCTTTTCGTAGACCTCCGCAACCGGAAGACCATGCTTCCCGTCAGGACTATAGAGCCCCATTGGCGTCGTCGTGGAGTTGTTCTGCGTCTCGAGATGCGCCGACGTCACGGCACTCTGCGCGTCCAAGCCCGCAGCGGAGGCGACCGCTGCGACGATCGTCGCCACCAGATTGTCGCGTGCCTGCTGCTCCGCGAGCGTCAGTTGCTTGCCGTCCTTATCGGTTGCGGTCGTCTTCCCGGTCTTGAGAAGATCGTTCAGCACGACCGCTGCCGCGGCGCCCATCGCTCCGCTAGCACAGTCGCCCGAGCCCCCGGCCGCGCTGCCGGCACAGCCGACCAGTCCCTGCAGCGCGGCGCGGGCCTCTTCGCTATGGAGCTTGTCGGCGATGTCCTTGACCTTGCTCGTCGCCAGGCCCTGCAGCACGTTGACCGCCGCTCCCTGCACGAGGCTGGTGAGCGAGCCGCTTACGTCCGATCCGGCAGCGCCGTTGATCGCCGTGAGCACAAGCCGCCCGGCGCCACCGGCACCCCAGATCGCATAGGGGTTGGACTTGGGATCCCTGTTCGGATGCTCTTCAGCCCATTTCTCGGCCTCGGCTGCCTGATGGCTCAGGAACGCCGTCGTCTCCGCGGCCAACGCCTGCGCCGCCTGGAAGCCCTGGGCGATTTCCTGGCGCTTGGCCTCGTCGAACTGCTGGACGACTGCGCCGGCATTGGCGCCGCTGGTGTCGCGGCGGATCGTCTGGGCGAGCGCGGCGCTGGCGGCGTCGCCCGAGGTGATCGTGATCGTGCCGTTCGCGATAGCCGAATAGGTCGTGCCGGACTGGTCGCCGCTCGCCCCCATCGCCATCGGCGGGGTCGCGGTCACCGTGCCCAACCCCTTGATCGGCAGCCCCGGCAACGGCGTGGCGCCCTGCTGCGAGGCTTGCCCGTCCTTGCCCGCCTTGATCCCACCGATGCCGCCGCCGATCGAGGTCTGGCTGGCGTCCCAGGTCTCCCGGTTCTCGAGGTCGCTGGCGTGGAGCGTGCCGGTGGTCAGGCTGTTGTTCGAAGGATCCGCCGTGCTGGCGATCACCGCGCCGATCAGCGACGTATCGCCCCCGACTTTGATCGCAAAGCCCTGGTCGCCGGCATAGATGCCCGCCTGCTCGACCACGCTGGCGAAGTCGCCATTCTGCTTGCCGTTCGAGAGATTGCCCGAGACCGAGACCTGCCCCGTGCCGAACGCGAAGCTCGCCCCCACCGAGGCGCTGTGCGAGCTGGACTGGTAGGTGCTGGTGTCCTGCCGGCTGGCGATCGCCAGGCTGCCGGCATCGACCACCACCTTCCCGCCCGAGACGATCGCCCCGTCCAGCCCCAGCGCGCCCGGCGTCACCAGCGTCGCGGTGCCGCCGGCGGTCAGCACGCTCTCGACGTTGGTGACCTGGGTGCCCATGTAGTTGCTGTTCGACGAGGAGAGGCCCACCGAGATGGTCGGGCTCAGCTTGGCGAGACCGGAAACATTGTCGCCATTCTTGTTGAGCTTGAGCTCGGAGGTGACGCCCAGCGTGAAGCCGCTGCTCTTGGCGTTGCCGCTCTGGCGGTCTTCCTCGGTCGCTGCCGCCAGCGTGATCGCGCCGTTCGCCGCGAGGGTGAGGTTGCCCTTGGCGTCGACGGTGGAGCCGCGCACGTCGATCGTGCCGCTGGCGCCGGTGCCGTTGGCGACGATCGTCACGTCGCGGCCGTTCACCGCACTGCCGACCACCGTCTCGTCGTGCGTGGTATTGGTCGAGCTCGACTTGGAGATGCCGAAGGTCGCGCCGACCGAAATGCCGAGATTGCCTTGGCCGCTGTTGATCGTGCTCGCCAAGTCCTTGCCGGCATCATAGGCGTTGACCGCCGCCACGCCGCCGGCCAGCCCCGCCACCGCAGCGACGCGGTCGTTGCCGGTGCTGGTCGCGAGCTGCGCCATGTCGGCGAGGTTGCCGACGCTCTGCAGCAGCTGGCTCTGCACGCCGATGGTGACGCCCACGCTCGAGGTCTTGGTGGTCTGGGTGGTGTCGCGCACGTCGAGCGCGTTGGCGATGCCGACCGACGCGCCCTTGAGCAGCACGTCGCCGCCCGCCGCCACCGTGCTGCCGGTGATCCCCAATGCTCCGCCCGAGACGATCGCGAGGTCGCCCGCCTGGGTGCCGACCACCGATCCGACCTGGGTCACGTCGGTCGTGCTGCCGGTGGTGCTGGTCTTGGCGACGCCGAGGAACAGCCCGCCGCCGCCCAGCGAGAAGCCGCTCTTCTTCACCGACGAGCTGCTCTGCTCGGTATCGGTGGTGGCGAGCGTTCCGATCGTCACCGGGCCGCCGGCGACAAGCGTCAGCCCGTTGGAGGCGACCAGGTTGGCGCCGGTGATCGTCACCGCGCCGCTCGCCGTCACCGTGCCGGTGTCGCCGGACAGGGTGGAGGCGACCGCGGTCTCGTCGTGCGTCGTCGTGCTGGTGCGCTTGGTGGTGGACGAGAACAGGCCCGACTTCTTCGAACTGGTGTCGACGCGGGCGTCGACCGTGTCCACCACACCCGACAGCGTCAGGCTGCCGACATCGACGCCGAGCGCGCCGCCGGCGGTCACCGTCGCGCCGGCGATGTTCACCGCACCGGAGCTGAGGAGCGTGAGGTCGCCGGCCGCGTCGATGGCCGAGAGCTGGTTGGTGGTGCTGGTCGCACTGGTGGTGGTGTTGCTCTTCTTGCCGGTCTGCGCGCGCTTTTCGAGCGACGCGGTCTCCTCGGCCGAGACGATGGCAACGCCCTGGCCGCCGTAAAGGGTGATGTCGCCGGTGGCCTTGTCGGTGGTCTTCACCGTGCTGCCGGTGATCGTCAGCGCCGCACCGGCGGCGAGCGTCAGCGGGCCCGCCGCGGTGACGCTGGTGCCCACGAACGCGGTCGAGGTCGTGGTGCTGCTGGCGTTGGTATATTTGCCGGTGCGCTCGGACTGGGTGGTCGTGGTCGTCGCGCTGGTGCCGCCGAGCGACAGGTTGCCGCCCGCGCCGAGTGCGGCGGTACCCCCAGCGCTGAGCGTCGCGGTGGTGAGCGTCATGTCGCCGCCGGCCTGGAGCAGCAGGTTGCCGCCCGCGGCGATCGTCGCGCCGGTGATCTGCTCGGTGGTGGTGGCGCTGTTCGACCAGTGGCGGCTGTCCTGATAGCTCGCGGTCGCGCTGTGGCTGGTGCTGGAGACGGTGGTGGTAACGAGATCGCGGCCGGCCTGGAGCGTCACGCCCGCATCGGCGCGGATCGTGCTGCCCCCGGCGAGCAGGATGTCGCGCGCGGCATCGGCGATCACCGAGCCGCCGGCGATGGTCGCGCCGCTGGCGTTGACGATGTCCCCGCCCTTGGCCGCGAGTGCCACGATGTCCTTGGCCTGCAGCGTGCCGCTGTTGGTGATGCCGCCGCTGGCGGTGATCGAGACGTTGCTGCCCGCGATCAGCGCGCCGCCCGATATCGCCTTGGCATCGTTGGCGGCGAGATAGACGACGGGGACGAGCACGTCCTGCCCCTCGACCTTGCTCTGAACGTACCAGACCATCGGCTCGGTGAGCGCGGCGACCTGCTCGGCGGTCAGCGCCACGCCGAGCTGGAGGCCGAGCCCGGCCTGCGCCTTCTCGGCATTCTTGAGCAGGCCCTGATATTGGTCGAGCGCCGAGCCGAACTGCGAAAGCTGCGCCTGGCCGCTCTGCGCCTGCACCTCGCGCGAGACGAGCAGCGCTTCGAAGAAGCCGTCGCCGAGCCGGGTGTAGGTGGTCGCACGGTCGGGCGAGACCCGGTCGAAGAACCATTTGGAATCGTAGAGCGCCGCTTCGGACGAGAGCGCGGGGTTGCTGCTGAACAGCGGGCCGGACGCCGGGTTGGTGTTGTAGGTGAACAGCGAGGGGGAATTGCCGGTGAGGTTGAAGCTGGCGAGGAACCCGCCGAGGAAGCTGCCGAACGCCTGGTTGGCAAGCGTCGGCGCGCCGCTGCCGTTGAGCCCGGCGACGAGACCGGGGACGATCGCCGAAGCACCGGGCCGTATCGCGCTGGCGGCTCCGCCGCTGCCGAGCGTGCCGCCGCCGATCGTCTGGCTTCCCAGCCCGATCGCCGCTACGCCGCCCGCGCCATCACGCACCTGGCCGACGACCTGCGCGCCCTGGATGTTGCCGGTGCCGAGGCCGGACAGGTCCCCTCCGGCACCCGCGGACGGATCTAGGCCCGGGAGGTTGCCGACCTGCATGCCGTCCTTCGTCCGGCTCGCGGCGGCGACACTGCCACCGCCCTCAAGCCCGGCCACCGAGAAGGCGAGACCGCCTTGTCCCTTCCCGGCAATCCCGCCGGAACCGCCGCGGCCCGCCGCGGACCCGCCACCGGCAGCAACGCCGCCGCCGCCGGCGACGCCGCCCGCGCCGCTCGCCGATGCAGACGCGCCATTGCTGGCACTGCCCGTACCTGGGGCCCCGGCTCCGGGCGCACCAGGGGAGGCATGCTGGACGAGCTGGGACGCGGTGTAGCTGTCGGTGCCAACGAGATTGTTGGCGATGTTCGCGAACGCGCCCGCGTTCACTGCGACAACACCCCCGGCTCGGATTACCGTTGGCGCACCAGACAATATGGAATTTTGGGCGCTGCCATTTCCGGCAACCTTGATGAGAAGATCGCTGATGTTGCTTACGGTGCCAGATGCGGAAATGCTGATGTTCCCGCCTGCCAATATGCTCGAATTTTGATTAGTTACATCTCGACCGCCATTGATGCTGATGTTTGATGCAGCCGATATCGAAGAAGCCCCAGTGATATAATTGAGAACATTCTCAGACGCCTTGTATTTCTTGACGAACGTATGCCCAGATGCGCCGCCGCCGGCATCGGGAAATGTCGTCGTTACAACGAGTGTATCCCCGCCATCCTGAACTGAACTGACGTCTTCAGCCCCGACCATCTCCCTCCAGGTCGAGCTTCCGTACTTCCTGTACATGGCAGTCCATTCCGCCATGTAGATCCCGTTCTCGTAGAGCTCGACATCTCCACCTGCTCCACCGCCAGTCAGAGAGAAGTTCTTGATTACGTTGCTCAACGAACCGCCGGTCAGCGCGATCTGCACCCCGCCCCCCAGCGACTGAATCGTCGCCGACAGGTTCGCCACATCATGCGCGGTGATCGTGATGTCGCTCTGCGCCAGGATCAGGCCGTGGCTGCCATTGCCCTGGTTGTCGCCGACATAGTCGTTGGTCAGCGCGCCGCCGGCGGTGAGCGTCAGGCGGTTGCCTGCATAGATGGTGCCGACGTTGTACAGCGATCCCGCCGCCTGCAGCGTCAGGTTGCCCGAGGTCGCCAGCAGGCCCGAATTGCTGATATTCGCAGCGCTGATCCAGTAATTGCCCGAGGGCGCGAAGCTGCCGCTGTTGTTGAAGTCGCCGCCGAGGAACAGGCCGGCATTGTCCGCCTTGAACGCGCCTGCGCTGTTGACGAAGGCGCCCGCATCAGTTTGGGTGACGACGGTCGCGGCGGTGATCCCGCCATTGGCGCCGCGGGCGTCGTTGACGATGCTGCCGCCGGCGGACTTGAGGAACACCACCCCGTCGGACCACAGGCTGCCCTGGTTGGTGAAGCTGCCGCCGGTCTGGATGTCGAGGTTCGCCGAGCCGCCGATGTCGCGGCCGACGCCGGTCGTGTTGCCCGCACCGCCGCGCACCGTGATCGAGCCGCTGCCCGTCACCGTCGCCGTGCCTGCCGCGATCGTCACGCGTCCGTTGGATGCGGTCGCGCCCGACAAGGTGATGTCGCCACCCGCGCGCAGCGACACCAGGCTCTGACCCGAATTGTACCCGGCGAGGTTCAGCGTCGAGCCCGTCAGCGACAGGCTGGTGCCCGCGACGAACTGCGCGGCGCTGGTCGACCGGATCTCCCCGCCAGCGCCCACGGTGAGGCTACGCCCCGCCTGCACCGAACCGTCCAGCACCACCCCGCCGCCATCGGCGGTGAGGTTCAGGTCGCCTCCGGCGATCACCCCCATCTGTACGGCATTGCCCGCGCTGTCGCCGACATAACGTGCGCCGATCAGGAAATTGCCGGCGGTCAGCGAGAGATTGTTGGTGGCGACGAGCTGGGCCGAGCCATCGACGATCACCGCGCCGGGCAGTGTCATCAGGAGGTTGTTGCCCGCGCTGATCTTGCCCGCGATCCGCGCCGAGATCGGCATGCCGTCCACCGCATAACCGATGCCATTGATGCTCGCCGTGTCGCTGCCTGCAAAAGCGTTGCCGCTGGTGAAGGTGACGTCGTGGCCGGCCTGCACCAGTCCGGCGGCCCCCACCGTTAGCGTGCCGTCGACGAGCTTCAGGTCGTTGCTCGCGACGAGTTGCCCCTCGATCGACAGCGCGCCGCCGGCGGTAGTGATCGTCACGTCGCGCCCGGCGGCGAGCCGGCCGCTCGCGCCGATGCTGGTGTTGGCTGCGGTGAACGAGACACTGCCGTTGCTCGCGGTCAGCGCGCCCTGCAGGTTCAACGACGCCAGGCTGCCGAGCGTCGCATCGCCGAGATAGGTGGCGAGCGTTGCCCCGGCGTTCACCGTCAGCGAGGGTGCCCCGCCGTGGAAGCTCGACAGACTAAGGTTGCCATTGGCGACGTTGGCGCC
Organism: Sphingomonas sp. ABOLE; assembly: GCF_003950455.1. NCBI lineage: Bacteria > Pseudomonadati > Pseudomonadota > Alphaproteobacteria > Sphingomonadales > Sphingomonadaceae > Sphingomonas > Sphingomonas sp. ABOLE. The sequence continues at coordinate 70,666 of NZ_QQWY01000017.1, read as the reverse complement.
GCCCACCGTCACGCTGTCCGCGGTGAGCGCAAGCGCGCCGGTTGCCGAAAGGGTGCCGAGGCTCGCCACCGTTACGGCGCGCAGGCTGACATTGCCGCCGGCGATGGCCGGGGTGGCCTGTGTCGCACCCGCCCAGGTCTGGGAGCCGGAGGCCAGGGTGACGTTGCCACCGCTGGAGAGATCGATCGCCCCTGGTGCCGAGAAGATGCCGGACGATGCGAGGTCGCCGCTGGTGGTGATCGCCAGCGCCCCGCCCGTTGCGACCGTACCGGCGTTGGAGAAGCTGGCGCCGGAGAGCGTTACGTTGCCGACGCTCTTGAGGTTGCCGCCGCTCGCCACGGTAAGCGCCGGGATCGACCAGTTGATTGCCCCGCCCGCCTCGGCCGTGCCGGTAATGGTTACGTTGCTCGCGGTCACCCCGAGCGTGCGGTCGGCATGGAGCAGACCACCGGCAGTCAGTGTCGCAGCGCGCAGCGTCGCGTCGCCCCCCACCCCGCCCGCCGAGGCGGTCGCGACGATCGAACCGGCGTTGGCGATGGCATCGGCGCTGAGCGTCAGCGAGCCGCCGCCCGCACTCGCGCCCGAGCCGCCGGCAAAGATGCCGCTGCCGGCGAGATTGTCGATGCCGCCCCCGGCCACGCCGAGCGTCAGGTCGCCCAGCGCGACGAGACTGCCGCCCGAGCGATAGCCGCCACCGTTCAGCGCGACCGAGAGGTTCCGGTTCGACTGGAGCAGGGTTCCGGCGCCCAGCGTCAGGCTGGTGCCCGTGTAGCGGAAGTCCGCATTGGTGATGGCCTGGCCGCCGTCGAGCAGCGTTGCCGCGGCCGTGTTCAGCGTCAGCGCACCCGCCGCATAGACGCCGCCGCCCCGATCAAGCTCGCCGCCCAGTGCGACGCTTGCGCCAGCCAGCGTAACGGCGCCGTTGTTCGCCACGATCGCGCCGGTGGAGGTCAGCGCACCAACGCTGGTCAGCGCAATGTTGCCCACGGGCGCACCCGCTACCGTCGATCCCGCGGTGATGGCGCCATCGTTGCCGAGCGCGCCACCCGCCGACAGGCGAAGATCGCCCAGCGTCTCGAGCCTGGCGCCGTGCAGCAGCGCGACATCGCCGCCCGCGGTCAGCGCGACGTCGCGCGCGCTGGTGAGGCCGCCCAGCGTGGCCGCGCCGGCGATATCGACGACGATCCCCTCGCCCGCCGACAGATTGGTGCTGTTCAGGCGTTGCGCGGTCAGCGACAGGCTGCGCCCCGCCGCGACGCTGCCGTCATTGACCAGCGCGCCGCCCGCGCGGAGCGTCACCGCCCCCAGCGTCGACAGCGTCCGCGCCGCATCGGCACCGGTGCGATCGGCGCCGAGATGGAGATCTCCGACCGTCGTGATCGACACGTCGTTGTTGGCGGCGAGCACGCCCACCGCGCCGATCGCGCCGCTGCTCGACAGGGTGAGCAGGCCATCGCTGCCCGTGCCATAGGCGGTGATGCGCGACGCGACGCCCAAGCTCAGATCGCCGCCGGTCGACGAGACGTCGACGTTCCGCGCTTCGATTGTACCGGTGAGATCGAGCCCGCCCGCCGTCGAGCGGACCGACACCGCGCCGAGACCGACCAGGCTGCCGCCGATCGTGCCGCTGTCCGCGATCAGCGCCATGTCCGCGCCCGCCGACAAGGTGCCGCTGCTCGACAGCTGCTGCGCGTTGAGCGCGAGTGCGCCGGTCGCGCCGATCGCCCCGGCATGGGTGAATGCGCCACCCGCGGTGAGCGTCATCGCACCGATCCCGGTCACCTGCCCGTCCGCCGCGCTGGTACCTGCCTGCAGCACGCCCTGCGCCTGCACGGTGAAGGCGCCCACGCTTTCGGCGGTGAGCGATTGCGCGGCGGCGAGCGCCCCGGCCACCGTGACCGCGTTCGCCGAGCGCAGCTCGACACGCTGCGCCGAGACCTGTCCACCCTGGAGCAGCGCGATATCCCCGCTGGTGCTGGCCAGCGACACGAGGCCGTTGCCGCGGATCATGCCGCCCAGCGACAGCCCGCCGCCCTGCAGCGCGACATCCCCCAGCGCGCTGCTGGTCCCGCCATGGCTGAGCATGCCTGCCGCCGACAATCGCAGCCCGACGTTGGAGGCGAGCGCCGCACTCTGCACGAGCGTTCCGCCGCTCGTCACGTCGATGCCGCCCAGGCCGGTGACCGTGCCGCCCAGCGTCGCATCGCCCAGCGCGGCCAGGATCACGCCGCCATTGGCCTTGGCATCGCCGGTGGTGCTGAGCGTCGCCGCGTCGCCGCGCAGCGCCACGAGCGTGCCGCCCAGCGTCACCTCCTGCCCGGCGAGGTCGACGGCGCCCGTGGCGTTCGACACGGCGGCAAGCTGCAACGCCCCGCCCGCTCGGATCGACAGGTCGCCGACGCTGGTCACCTGCCCCTGCGCGTCGATCGACCCGGCCGCAATGGTGCCCGCGAGATGCAGGTCGCCGGTGCCGGTGAGCGCGAGCTTGCCCCCGGCCAGCAGCGTGCCGTTCGCCGCGAGCGAGGTCGCAGAAAGAGCGAGCGCACCCGACGCCTGGACGGTTGAGCCCGCGCGAAGCACCGTCGCCCCGGCGGTGAGGCTGAGTTTGCCCGCACTGGCCAGGCTTCCGGCGATGTCGCTCGCACCTGCCGAGGCGGTGATGTCGCCCAGCGCAGTGGTCGTCCCCGACAGCGTCATTGCGTCGCCGGCCGAGAGGTCGAGGGTACCGTTGCCCGCGATTATTCCCGCAAGCGCCAACGTCGTGCCGGTAAGGCTCAGCGCGCCGTTGGCGGCGATCCTGCTGTCGGCCGCGCCGGTCAGCGCGTCGAGCGAATGGAAGCGCGCCGTGCCGCCCGCCTCGATGTCCGCAGCGGCGCCGATCGCCAGTGAGCCGGTCGCGTCGATCGACAAGGCGCCGGTGGCGAGCAGCTTGCCGCCGACGGTGGTCGCACCGCTGCTGGTGAGCGCCAGCGCACCGCCGCTCTGGGTGTCGCTGCCGACGCCAAGCAGCAGCGTCCGACCGGTGATCGCCACGCCGCCGGTGCCGACCGTTGCGCCGGTGAGCGTCACGTCGCGCGCGTCGAGCTTGAACGATCCGCCGGAAAAGGTGCCCGAGGACAGCACATCGCCCGCGACCTGCACCTGCAGCCCGGTCTTGGCGGAAAGCGTGCCCGCATTGCTGAAGGCGCCACCCACGCCCAGCAACAGGGGGCCGCCGTTCGACGAAATCGTGCCGAGATTGGCGAGATCGTCCTGCACCGTGATCGCAACCGGACCCGCCGCCGCCAGGCTGGCGAGCGAACCGACCTGCAGCGACCCCGCTTGGGCGGTGAGCGCGCCGTCGCTCCAGGCGGTGCCGCGCACCGTCAGAACGTGCGCGGCAAGCGCGGTGAGGTCGCCCTTTGCTGCGACCGTACCGGCAATCTCGATCTCGTCGGCCGTCAGCGTGACGGCGCCGCTCGACGCAAGCGATCCCGCGGATGGCGCAGTGGTGGCACCGATCGACGGCAGATTGAGTGCAACATCGCCAGTTGGCGTGGCGGATGCGGGCGGCGTGGTCGTGCCGGTGCCGCTATCGCCAGTAGCCCCCCCGCTGCCCGAGCCGCCGCTACCGGCATCAGCGCCACCGCTACCGGGCACGGTGCCCGGCGGCGTGCCCCCCGCGCCGCCGCCGACCGGCGCTTCCGCCCCGATGCGCAGCCGCATCGCCGCGGTGAGCGCTACGTCCTTCGCAGCCTAGATGGTACCGGCAAGGCTCAGATTGTCGGTCCCCGCAGTGATCGCCACGGTGTCGTTGGCCAGGATCTGACCGGGAATGGCGACAGTGGCAGCGTTCAGCGTCAGAGCGCCGCCGCTCGCCAGGGTGCCGCTCAGCACCGCCCCAGCCCCGGCATCGATCGTGGTCGCGCCGCTTGCGCTCACGCGGCCGCCCAGCGCCAATGCCTGGGCCGCGTGGATGTCGAGCGTCGCGTCGCTCTGCAGCGCGCCCGACAGCGAGACACTTGCGCCCGATAGCGCCATGCCGCCCTTGGCATAGGTCGTCGAACCGGATGCGAGCGCCACATCGCCGGAGGCCGCAACGGTGAGCGCGCCCTGCACCGACAGTGCCGCCGCCGATTGCAGCGACGCCGCAGCGAGCGTGGCACTGCCGCCTGCATAGACGGTACCCGCCAGCGTAGCCGCGCCGCCGGCCCGGACGTCGAGCGCAGCGCCGCTCTGGAGAAGCCCTGTGGAGGCCAACCCGGCGCCGCTCGACACGCGCAGCGCGCCGCCGGCCGCGATCTGGCCTGGATTGGTGACGGCACCCGTCGCCGCGAGCGTGAGGTCCTTGTCGCTGGCGATCAGCCCGGCATTGTCGAGCTGGCCCAGATCGAGCCGCGACGTGGCTGCGCTCTGCAGCACCGCCCCGGTGGCGAGGGTCAGGATCGTGACGTTCGCGTCGATGTCGTGGAGACTGGTCGCCGACCCGGACAGCGCGAGGTCGGTACCGGTGATCCGCAGCCCCGTGCCCGCGGCCGTGGTCCCCGACAGGCGGAGCGACGGCGCGGTGAGCTGCAGCGCGCCTTGCGCCTGCAGCGTGCCGGTCGAGATGATCGTGCTGGCGGCACCGAGCGTGAGATCGGCATTGCTGCCGACGCTGCCGCCGATGCGCAGCGTGTCGGCCGTCAGCGCGAGCGCCCCGTTCGTGCCGATCTGCCCGCCGATCGCAAGCTCACGCGCCGCGGCCAACCGCGCGGCGCCGCCCGCTACCAGCGATCCGCTAAGGTCGATGGCATTGCCGGCCAGGGCGACGTCGCCTGCGGCACTCACCGCGCCGCCCAGCGCCTGACTTCCCCGCGTCCGCAGGGTAACCGCGGCACCGGCGAGCCGCCCGCCCGCCGCCTGCCGGACGCTGTCGCTGTCGAGCCGCAACGCACCACCCGAGGCCAATGTCGCCGTGCCGAGGTCGAGTGTCCCTGCAGCGTCGATCCACAGCGCACCGGTCCCGCTGAGCGCACCGTTGGCGTCGAGCCCCGCATAGATGCCGGTGCCGGGATCGAGTGTGACGTCGCCGCCCGCGCTGAACGTCACCGCGCCCAGCGCCCCGGCGACCTCGCCGCGCTGTCGGATCGCCTGCCCGGTCACGCTGAGCGCGCCGCCCGCATAGGTCTGGCCCGACAGCGTCACGCCGCCGCCCCGCGCGGCGATCGTCGCGTCGCCCGAGGCGGTCGCCCCGGCAAGCGCGATCGCGCCGTCGCTGGTGATCGTCAGCGTGCCGTCGAGCGCCGCGACGGTGCCCTGCAGGTTGATGCCGAGCCCCGCCCCCGTCCCGATCAGCCGGATGCGGTTGGCGTACATGCCGCCGAGCACCGAGGAGTCGATCGCCACGCCGGTCCGCGCGCCCGCGCCTTCGGCATTGGCGGTCCGGCTCGCATAGTCGACCGTGCCGCTGCCGCTCGCGATCAGCAGGTCCTTGGCATAGAGGCTGGCATTGATATGCGTCGCCGCCGCGATGATGTCGAAATAATCGACATTGCCGCCGAGCAGCCCCTTGCCCTCCACCGTCACGTCGCTGCCCTCGGCGATGCGGAAGCCGCTGAACGCCCCGTCGGCGCCGAAGCGCAAGCTCGCCGCCGCCAGGCTCACCCGGCTGGTGTTGATGAAGCCGCAGCCGTCGCAGGTGATGCCGGTCGGATTGGCGATGACCAGCGCCGCGCGCTGTCCGAAAATCTCCATCGGCCCGGCCAGCGTGGTGCGCACGCCGCCGGTGACTTCGTTGAGGATCAGCGATGCCGACCGGCCGTCCTTCAGGTTCGGGTTGGCGATCAGAAAGCCGCCGATCGCGCTGTTCCCCGTCGTCGGGCTGTTGGCGAAGATCAGGCCTTCCTTGCCGACCGACATCCGCGTGAAGACGTTGTACGAGGTGCCGCTGGCATCGGGCGTGGCGATGTTGACGATCGGCGTGCCCGCCTGCGTCACGTCGAGGCCGGTGCGGCTGTTGGCCGGCTGCAGCGGCGGCGTCGCGACGGGCGCGCTGGTCTGCGCCCGTGCCGGCGAAAGCGCGGAGGTTGCAAGCGCCGCCAGGATCAGCGTGCGCAGGGCGCCGCGGCGTGCACGGGCGGAAGCGGTATGGGCGACGATCGTCTTCACAGCAGGATCCTGATGCTGGAGCTGAACAATGCCTGGGGATGGCGCACCCAGGCGGGCGCGGTGACCGGCACAGCCACGGTGAGTTCGGCCTGGACGTGGCGGCTGCGCGCCATCAGCCCGGCGCTCATCGACTGGAGCAGGCCGCGCTCGAACGGGTCGCCCGCGACCGGGCGGATGCCGCCCACGTCATAGGCGAGATAACCCGAGAAGCTGGTGGCGAGATGCGGCTGCGCCTTGAGGACATCGACGATGCCGAAGCCGAGCTGCTCGCGCAGCGACGCGCCGGTTCGCCCGGAAATGCCGTCGTCGCGGAAGCCGCGCACGGTGGAGCTGCCGCCCAGGCTGAAGCGATTAGCGGGGAACAGGTTGTCGAACCCCCATTGCCCGCGAAGCACCAGCGTATTGGTGAGCCGGGACGGGCCAATCGTCAGCGGCGTCTGCGCCGCCGCGTCGAGAGTCACCCGGTGGTAGCGTCCGGTGGCGCCCCCGGGTCCGGTGTCGACCGTGTGCGCATCGAGCAGCCCCAGCCCCTGGTCATAACCCTCGGAGAGGCTCAGCTGGGTCCTGGCCAGCCGCCGCTGCCAGCGCGCGCCCAGCGTGCCGGTCACAATGCGGTAGCTGCTGGACTGCAGCGCAATGCCCTGGACGAAGTTGCGCGTGTCGAGCAGCGCCAGCCCGCCGGTGAGCGAGAACTTGGTCTTGGCATCGCGGAACACCATCCGCTCGAGCGTCGCCGCACCGGTATAGGTGCGGCCGCGCGTCGCGAAGCGCAGCCCGTTCCCCGACAACACCGACCCATAGCTGGAAAAGCCGCTCGACAGCGACAGCGTCCACCAACCATGCGGCAGCGATACGAAGCCGCCATAAGCCAGGTTGCGCCGCTCGCCATCGTCGCTGGCGGCACCCTGGTGATAGAGCAACCAGCTATCGGCGATGCCGAGCAGCGAATCCATGTCGAGGCTCTTGGTCGCCTGCCAGCGTCCGGTGCTGGCAGCACCTTCGTTGTTGATCGAAACCGAGGGCCGTATCCAGCGCGCCAGTGGCTGGCGGGTGACCAGGACAACGCTGGTGCCGGGCGTATCGCCGGCTGCAATGTCGATCTTGGGATCCCCCTTGGCCATGCGGCCGAGCTGGTCGACACCCTGCTCCAGTGCGCGAAGGTTCAGCCGACCGCCTGGCCGGGCGGGAAATGCCGCAGCGATCTCGCTGCCGCCATAACGCTTGCCGCTCCCCGCGCCCTTGAGCCCGCCGAGACGCCCTTCGATGACGGTGATGGTGAGGATGCCCGATTTCAGATCCTGCGGCCCGACCACCGCGCGGCTCGTCACGAAGCCGTCATGTACATAGCGATCGGTGATCGCGCGCAGCACGCCGTCGATCGCGCCGATCGTAACGCAGTCGCCGCGGAGCGTACCGAGCGCGTCCTCGAAGGTCCCGGCGCGGTATCGGTCGGCACCGGCAAGGCGCACATTGCGAACCGCTACGCAGCTCCCATTGTCCGCCACCGGGGCGATTTGGGACTCGATGGTGCCGCCAGCGGGAGGCCGGGAGCGCGACTGTTCAAATTGTTCGGCGCGATCGCGCGCCTGCTGCTGTTGCTGCTCAAGAATGCGTTGCGCTTCGCGATCGACCTGACCGGCCGATTGCCCCATCGCCGGCTGCGGCAGCAATATCCCGAGCGATACAACGACTATACGCGTCGTCGACCACTGCCCCTCCAGTGTCGATAACTTCCCCACAAATTGGGAGGTTAGATATTTTTGTTGATATACTCCAATATGTTCGTAGTTACGGCCGCAGTAACCAAACTCCACGCTGAACGAAAAAGGCGTGATGGCCGGCGATAGCCGATCTAGATTTGGCGCCGCGCGATGTGCTGTCTACCGAGCTACAATCAGCTTCCGCGGCAAGGACGGACAAATGCCCTTCTGGCAACGCCGCACCCGTGCATCGCAGCGTTTTCAGTCTCCAACTTCACCACGAGCGGAGTCACGACTGCGACCTTCGGAACGAAGGTCGCAGTCAAAGAGTCGTCACTGTGACCTGCCGAGTCGACTCAAACACATCCTCTGCAGTAGTGCGCCTCCACCAATAATTGCATTGCAAAATACCTGCCGAGGCTCCTGAAAGGGGCAGATAGATCGCTTCAATTAGCCGTGCGGTTGCCTCTGCTAGTTTCAGAGAACTACAGGATTTTTCGGACACATCGCTTGATTTTCAGCTAGCGCCAGAAGCAGCCTCATTCCCACTCGATCGTCCCGGGCGGCTTGCTCGTATAGTCGTAGGTCACCCGGTTCACGCCGCGCACCTCGTTGACGATGCGCGTCGCCACCCGCGGGAGGAAGCCGGCGGGGAATTCGAAGGCCTCGGCGGTCATGCCGTCGATCGAGGTCACCGCACGCAGCGCCAGCACGCTGTCATAGGTGCGGCCGTCGCCCATCACGCCGACGCTGCGCACCGGGGTGAGCACCGCGAAGGCCTGCCAGATCGCGTCGTAGAGCCCGGCATTGCGGATCTCCTCGAGATAGATCGCGTCGGCCTTGCGCAGGATGTCGCAGCGTTCCTTGGTGACCTCGCCGGGGATGCGGATCGCCAGGCCGGGCCCCGGGAACGGATGGCGGCCGACGAACACGTCCGGCAGCCCAAGCTCGCGGCCCAGCGCGCGGACCTCGTCCTTGAACAGCTCGCGCAGCGGCTCGACCAGCTGCATGTTCATCCGCGCCGGCAGGCCACCGACATTGTGGTGGCTTTTGATCGTCACCGACGGGCCGCCGGTGAAGCTGACGCTCTCGATCACGTCCGGGTACAGCGTGCCCTGCGCCAGGAAATCGGCGCCGCCGATCTTCTTCGCCTCGGCCTCGAACACGTCGATGAAGGTCTTGCCGATGAACTTGCGCTTCGCCTCGGGGTCGGTGACGCCGGCGAGGCCGCCGAGGAATAGTTCCTCCGCGTCCACATGGACGAGCGGGATATGGTAATGCTCGCGGAACATGGTGACGACCTGATCGGCCTCGCCGGCGCGCATCAGGCCATGGTCGACGAACACGCAGGTCAGCTGGTCACCGATCGCCTCGTGGATCAGCACCGCAGCCACCGCGGAATCGACGCCGCCCGACAGGCCGCAAATCACCTTGCCGTCGCCCACCTGCGCGCGGATCTCGGCGATCTTGGCGGCGCGGAACTCGGCCATGGTCCAGTCGCCCGACAGGCCGCAGACATGGCGCACGAAGTTCGCCAGCAGCTTGGCGCCGTCGGGGGTGTGGACGACTTCCGGATGGAACTGCATCGCATAATAGCGCCGCTCGTCATTGGCGATCACCGCATAGGGTGCGCCGGGGCTCGCCGCGACCGGGCGGAAGCCCGGGGCCAGGTTCGCCACCTTGTCGCCATGGCTCATCCACACCTGGTGGGTTTCGCCGGTCTGCCACAGGCCGTCGAACAGCGCACAGCCATCGGCGATCTCGATAAAGGCGCGGCCGAACTCGCCGCTGTCGCCCAGCACCACCTGGCCGCCCAGTTGGTGCATCATCACCTGCTCGCCGTAGCAGATGCCCAGCACCGGCAGGCCACTGTCGAAGATCTCCTGCGGGACGCGGGGGCTGCCCTCGTCGAGGACCGAGGCGGGCGAGCCGGAGAGGATGATGCCCTTGGGCTGCATCCGGGCAAAGGCCTCGGCGGCGGTGGTGAAGGGGGCGATCTCGGAATAGACCCCGGCTTCGCGAACGCGGCGGGCGATCAGCTGGGTCACCTGGCTGCCGAAATCGACGATCAGGATGGAGTCGGTGTGCTGGAGCGTCATGGCTGGCCGATAGGGAGCGATCGCCGGGCTGTCAAAGGGGTGCGGACGATCAGGGCCGCAACGGCTCGGCAGCGATCGGATGGCGCACACAGGCGAGCGTGCCGACCAACACGGTAAGCCCCGCCACCAGCAGCGGAATCGCCAGGCCGTAGCGGTTGACCAGTACCGCGCCGAGGAACGCGCCGAGCAGGATCGCCACCACCGCCGCAAGCCGCCGCCCGATATTGGGGTTGCGTCCGCCGGCGAAGTGCGAATCGGCGGCGATGCCGGTGAGCGTCAGGGTGAGTACGGTGGTGGTGATGTCGGGCACCTTGAGCTGGCGGATCGTGGCGTTGCGGAAGCCCATCGCGATCGCGGTCAAGGCGATGATCGCGAACACGCAGGTCTCCGGCAGGATGCCCATCGCGCCGGCCCAGGCGGCGACGCCCGCGGCCACGCCGAAAAGCGCCGCCTCGGTCACCGCTGCCAGCACCAGCCAGCGCCGCAGCGGCTGCCCGGCGAGATGCGCGCCAACCTTGCCCGCCACCAACGCGCCGACCAGGAAGGATGCCAGCGCCACGATATAGGGCGCGATGGTGAAGCCCGGCGTGCCCGCCGCCGCGAAGCCGAGGAATACGATGTTCCCGGTCATGTTGGCGGTGAACACCTTGCCCAACCCGAGCACGCTCACCGCATCCACCAGCCCGGTGGTGACGGACAGCAGTAGGAGCAGCGGCGGTAGCGGGGAAGCGGCGGTCTTGGGGTCGGCCATGGCGGGGGTCCTCAGAATCGGAAATTGCCTTCCAGGCCGATCATCCGGATCGGACGGGGCGCGCCAGCCTCGCGCAGGAAGCGGCCGGCCTGGAAGAAGGAAATCGAGGCGGAAAGCTCGAGCTCGGAGGTCGCCTGCCAGGCGATGGCGCCTTCAATCTGCTTGCCGATGAAGCGAGCGCGGCTGGCGCCGGGCGCGCGGAGCAGGTTGCCGGGGATGTCGTAGACGCCGTCCGCCCTGCTGTAACGCCAATAGGCGCTGCCGGCGATGCTGGCGGAGACGCCCTTGCCCAGCGTGCCGGCGATGCGCGGGTTGAGGTTGATCAGGTTGTACGGGCCGACCGGCGACAGCTCGCCGAAATATTTGCCCTTGGGGAACAGCGCGTTGAACGTGCCCAGCCGGCGATCCCCGGCATGGCCGTCGCCGCTGATCACGTTGAAGCGCAGCACCGCGTCGGGTGCGAAGGGCAGGCTTGGCAGCGTGCGACCAAGCTCGGTGCCGAGCGTCCAGGCGGCGATAGGCCCATCGGCGAAGCGACCGAACTGGGCGACGCCCTCGATATTCCAGTGCCAGTCGTCGCGGGTGCCATAGACGCGCGCGCCGAAGCTGTGGCGCAGCTCGCGGCCGGTGCGGGTGCCGAACTGCGCGGTGCGGTTGCGATAACCGAGATAATAGAGGTCGATGCCCGGCAGCACCGCATAGGCGCCCCAGAGCCGCTTGGTCGGAGAAGTGCGGTCGTCGAAGGTCCCCGGCCGCGGTGCCACTGGCCCGACGGCGAGCAGGCTGATCCTGGCCTGGCCCACCGCGACGATCCCGCGCACGCCGTCAAAGGCGAGCGGCACATTGGGGCCGTAGCGCGTGCCGATCAGCCGTTCGGTGCCGAGTGACAGCATCTGCCGCCCGCCGCGCAGGGTGACCGCACCGAGATCGAGTTCGGCAAAGCCCTGGAGGAGGTCGGTTCGGGTCTGGTCCACGGGGCTCGCGGCGGGGCGGACACCGGCGGCATAAGCGAGGATCGGCTGGGCAAAGGCGCGGACGCGGCCGATATGGAGATCGGCATAGGGCAGCGCGCGGGTCCAGAGATACGCGTCGTCCGGCGAGGCCGCGTTGCCCAGGGCGTTGTTGGCGAAGGATTCGCCGCGCAGCCGGACTTCGATGCCGGTGGAGAGCCACGCATCGCCCCCGAGGGGGAGGTATTTGAACGGTCCGGTCCAATGGTGCGCGCGCTTCTCGGCATCGGCGAGATCGGACCAGTCCTCGTCATAGCGGGTGATGCTGAGCGTCGGCGCCTGCCAGGGTTCGGGGGCGGGCACGACTTGTCGTGAATCCGCAGTCTGCGCTCCCCTCCCGCTTGCGAGCTTCAGGCCGGTCAGGCCCCCGGCCTGACCGGCCTGAAGCTGGGTCGGGGGAGGGGCGGACGGCAGTTGCGCGGCGGGCGCCACCAGCACCATCGCCGCGGCGAGGCTAGCCACGCCGCTTCGCCTGCTCCGCCACCAGCGCCGCGAGGATGAAGCCGCCGATCAGGCCGAGATGCTCGAAGAAGGCGTTGGTCGCGCCGAACCGCTCGGGGCCCGGGGGCATCGTCCAGAAGGCGTTGGCGGTGAAGGCGGCGAGCAGGGTGAACACCCCCAGCATGCCCGCCCCCAGCCAGATCCAGCGGCCGGTGAGGATCAGCACCGGCCCGATCAGCTCCACCGCGATGGTCAGCGCCGCCCAGAGCGCGGGCGGGTGCATGCCGAAATGCGCCTGCTCCGCCACCGCCCCCTGCCAGTCGGCGAGCTTGACCAGTCCGCCGAGCAGATAGGCGCCGACCAGCAGCAGCCGGGCGAGGAACCAGGTCGGCCGCCAGTCGAGAATGGCGTCGACGAAGCGCGGATCCGGCGTCGCCATGGTCACTTGGCCGGGGCGCTGTGGATCTCGGCGATATAGCCGCCGGGGAAGCGCACGATCGCCGCGCGCCCACCGGCTGCGGCGTAAGGCTGCACCAGCGTCTCGACGCCGGCGGCCTTGGCCTTGGCGAGCGTCGCGTCGAGATCGGGCACCGCATAGCCGGTCATGTCGCGACCATAGGGCCAGGGCAGCAGGCCGTCGGTGACGAACACCACCATCTTGCCATAGCCGCTGGTGATCGAAATGCGGCGGATCGTCTTGCCGGGCTCGCCGACCTCGGCACCGGGTGCGGCGCGGTCATCGGCGGTCACCGTGCCCCTGGCATAGCCGACCCAGCTCTTCACGAAGCGATCGGCGACGTCCTCGGTCAGGTAGATGCGGTTCTCGGGCACCGTCTCGAGCGGCGTGTAGCTGGGTTTGGTGGTGTGCCAGTAGAGCTGCATGTTCACGCCGCCCGGCCACTGGATCAGCGAGTCACGGCCAATCGGATCGGGGAAGGTCACCAGCCGGCGGACCGCGCCGTGCTGCAGGGCGGCCTTCACTGCGGCGTCGATGTCGGTCACCAGATAGCCGGTGCGCTCGTCGCCGAAGGGGAAGGGGATCGGCGTCTTGAACCCGAATACCGAGACGGTGCCGGCGGGAGTCAGCACCAGCTGCGACTTGGTAAGGCTGGTGGTGGGCGTCACCTGAAACACGCCCTGCTTGCTCGTCGTGCCGCCGAAGGTGCCTACGAAGCTGGTGACGAAACTGTCGAACTGGTCTTCCGGCACATAGACGTGGGTGGTGTCGTATTGCGGACCGACCGAATAGTCGGCGGTCTGCTGGGCGAGCGCCGGGGTTGCGATGACGAGGGCGGAGGCGAGGAGGAAGCGGCGCATGGCGAAACTCCTGGAGGGATCGCTCCCCTCCCGCTTGCGGGAGGGGCTGGGGGAGGGAATGACATGGAAGAAGCGCTGAGGCGGCCCAGCCCCACCCCTAGCCCCTCCCGCAAGCGGGAGGGGAACGCAGGTGGATGGGGCAGCCCCCTGCATCACACCGCCCAGCAGCCGCAGCCGAGCGCGCCCCAGAAGCTCTGCACGTCGGCGGCGGGCACCTGCGCGCCGAGTGCTGCGGCATGGTCGTGGCCGTGGACCGAGCAGCTGCTGTGGCAAGCGCAGGCGGAGGCGAACTGGGCGCGGGTCTCGGGCGACTGGTGATAGCCGCCGAAGGTCGCGACCGGCGACCAGTCGGGCATCGGGCGGGGCAGCGCGGGCGCGAGCGGGGCATAGTCGCCATCGCCATGCACGACCTGCCCGCCGAGCAGCGTCAGCACCGAACGGATATGGACGATCTGGTCCTCGGGGACGGAGAAGTAATCGGCCGAGAGCACCGCCAGGTCGGCCAGCTGGCCGGCCTTGATCTGGCCCTTCTTGCCGACTTCGTTCGAGAACCAGGTATTCTCGTGCGTCCACATGGCGAGCGCCTTTTCGCGGCTGACGCGGTTGGCGCCCGGATAGAGCTTGAGCCCGCCCACCGTGCGGCCGGTCACCAGCCAGCTGAGCGACACCCAAGGGTTATAGCTCGCAACGCGGGTCGCATCGGTGCCCGCGCCCACCGGCAGGCCGGCGGCGAGCATCTTGGCGATCGGCGGGGTGCGCTCGGCGGCCTTGGCGCCGTAGCGCTCGACGAAATACTCGCCCTGATAGGCCATGCGATGCTGCACGGCGATGCCGCCGCCGAGCGCTGCAATGCGATCGATATTGCGGTCGCTGATCGTCTCGGCATGGTCGAAGAACCAGTGGATACCGGTCAGCGGAATGTCGCGGTGGACCTTCTCGTAGACGTCGAGCGCGCGACCGATCGTCTCGTCATAGGTGGCATGGAGGCGCCACGGCCAGCGATGCTCGGCGAGCAGGCGGATCACCGGCTCGAGATCGCCTTCCATGGTCGGCGGCATGTCCGGGCGGGCGACGCGGAAATCCTCGAAGTCGGCGGCGGAGTAGACGAGCATCTCGCCCGCGCCATTGTGGCGATAGCTGTCGTCGCCCTGCCCCGGCGTCACCTGCTTCACCCAGCCGGCGAAGTCGGCCAGCTCTTCCTTGGGCTTCTGGGTGAACAGGTTGTAGCTGATCCGCACGGTCAGCTGGCCGTCGGCGTGGAGCTTCTCGATGATCTTGTAGTCGTCGGGATAGTTCTGGAAGCCGCCCCCTGCGTCGATCACGCCGGTGACGCCCAGGCCGTTCACTTCGCGCATGAAATGGCGGGTGGAATTGAGCTGATAGTCTTGCGGAAGCTTGGGCCCCTTGGCGAGCGTCGAATAGAGGATCGTCGCGTTGGGCTGGGCGAGCAGCAGGCCGGTGGGGTTGCCCGCGGCATCGCGGACGATCTCGCCGCCCGGCGGGTTCGGCGTGTCCTTGGTATAGCCCACCACGCGCAGCGCCGCCGCATTGAGCAGCGCGCGATCATAGAGGTGGAGGATGAACACGGGCGTATCGGGCGCGACGGCGTTGAGCTCGTCGATCGTCGGCAGCCGCTTCTCGGCGAACTGGTGCTCGGTGAAGCCGCCGACCACGCGCACCCATTGCGGCGCAGGCGTGTTGTCGACCTGGCGCTTGAGCATCGCCATCGCGTCGGCGAGGCTGGGCACGCCGTCCCAGCGCAGTTCCATGTTATAGTTCAGGCCGCCGCGAATGATGTGCATGTGGCTGTCGATCAGCCCCGGGATCACCCGGCGGCGATGCGCGTCGATCACCTGCGCGCCCGGTGCGGCGGCGGCGCGGACCTCCGCTTCGCTGCCCACCGCGAGGAACTTGCCGTCGCGGATCGCGATCGCCTCGGCCACCGGGTTCTCCCGGTCGAGCGTCGTCACCTGGGCGTTGACGAGGATCAGGTCGGTAGCGGGCATGCGGGCATTCCTTGCGAAGATCGGGGCAGGCAGCAGCGCACCGGCGGCGGTGGCGCCGGCGGCTGCAAGGGTCTGGCGTCGGGTGAGGCTCATGCCTGGTCGTCGGGCTTCTTGACCGGCACGCCGAGGATCTGCTCGGCGCAATCGGTGCGGATGTACGCGACGACGTCGCGGTCGGCGAACAATCGCTTCACCACCGGCACCACCTGCTCGCCGACGAGCATGCCGAGCAGGCCGATCAGCGCGATCGTGGGGGGGGCCGGCGAGCGGACGCCGAGGAGGCTGTAGATCACCCCGACCAGCAGGCCGACGGCAAGCGAGATAAGATAGGGCTTCATCTGCAGATCCTCCCCGGCGCGGTCGATCAGCCGCGCACGAAGGCGAGCAGGTCGGGGTTGATGACGTCGGCATGGGTGGTCAGCATTCCGTGCGGGAAGCCCGGGTAGATCTTCAGCGTCGGGTTCGGCAGCAGCTTGGCCTGCAGTTCGGCGCCCTGGTGGTACGGCACCACCTGGTCGTCGTCGCCGGCGAGCACCAGCGTCGGCACCGTCATCGCCTTCAGGTCGGCGGTCTGGTCGGTTTCGGAGAAGGCCTTGATGCCTTCATAATGGGCCTTGGCGCTGCCCATCATGCCCTGGCGCCACCAATTGTCGATCACGCCCGGATAGACCTTGGCGCCCTCGCGGTTGAAGCCGTAGAACGGGCCGGCGGCGACATCGCGGAAGAACTGCGCGCGGTTGTCCGCGGTGCCCTTGCGGAAGCCGTCGAACACGCTGATCGGCAGGCCGTTGGGATACGCTTCGGTCTTCGCCATGATCGGCGGCACGGCCGCGACCAGCACCGCCTTGGCGACGCGGCCCTGCGGGATGCCGTACTTGGCGACATAGCGCGCGACTTCGCCGCCGCCGGTCGAGTGGCCGATGTGCACGGCGCCCCGCAGGTTGAGGTGCTCGGCGACGGCAGCGGCGTCGGCGGCATAATGATCCATGTCGTGGCCGTCGCTCACCTGCTGCGAGCGGCCATGGCCGCGGCGGTCATGCGCGACGACGCGGAAGCCGTGCTGGAGGAAGAACAGCAGCTGCGCATCCCAATCGTCCGACGAGAGCGGCCAGCCATGGTGGAACATGATCGGCTGGGCATCCTTGGGGCCCCAATCCTTGAAGAAGATCGAGACGCCGTCCTTGGTGGTCACGGTGGAGGTCATGGGAGCATTCCTTGGTCGTTGGGGGCAGGAAAAGGGGGTGGGCCCGGCGACGCTGGAGAGGGCGCGCGCCACCGGGCCCGGGGGCAACTCAATGGCCTTCGGAGGCGCCGAACATCGTCTTGGCGTAGGTGACGCCGAGGCCGTAGGCGCCACCCCACTGCTTCGCGATGCCGGTGGTCGAGTCGTAGGTCTCGGCGCGCGCCCAATCGCGCTGCAGCTCGAGCAGATACTGGAGCGAGGTCATCGGCACGGCGCCCAGCTGGATCATCCGCTCGACCGCACGCTCATGCGCTTCGGTGGAGATGTCGCCGCAGGCATCGGTGATCACATAGGCCTCGAAACCCTGGTCGATCGCCGAAGCGACCGGACCGACGATGCAGACGCTGGTCCAGAGCCCCGCGAACACGATGCGCGGCTTGGCGATACGGTTGACTTCCTCGATCACCGCCGCGTCTTCCCAGGTGTTCATCGAGGTGCGGTCGAGCAGCTTCTGGCCCGGGAACGCATCGGTCACTTCGCTGAACATCGGGCCCGAGAAGCTCTTCTCGGCGACGGTGGTGAGGATCGTCGGCACGCCGAAGGACTTGGCGCCGCGGCTGATCAGTGCGGCATTGTTGCGCAGGATCGTCGCGTCAATCGACTTGGTGGCGAAGGCCATCTGCGACTGGAAGTCGATCAGCACGAGCGCGTGGTTGGTCGGCGTGATCAGCGACTTGCCCGGCGTAGCGGTGGCGGTGAGGGTCATGGTGCGGCTCCTGTTGCTGCCGGGGTCCGGCGGGGATGGGTGCAGAATAGCCGGCGCTTGCTTTCCGAAAACTCGGATAAACTTGCTTCTACCGTTCCATTCTTTCGAACAGTCGGCGGTCTCGTATCGCGCGGCACAGGCACGTGCGGCAGCAGACCGCCGCCCGCAGCCCTAGGCGGTCGCGGTCACGCAGGTATTGCACGGGTTTGATGCGATCGGGGGCAGCCTCGCGCGCCCCGATTGACTCAGAGCTCGATCAGCCCGCGCTTGGCCGCGATCGTCACCGCATGGGTGCGGTCATTGGCGCCGAGCTTGGCAAACAGGGCCTTCATATGGCCCTTCACCGTCTCTTCGGAGAGCGCGAGCCGGGCGGCAATCTGCTTGTTCGAATTGCCCCAGGCAGCCAGCGTCAGCACCGACACTTCGCGCTCGGTGAGATCCTCGTCCAGCACGTGCAGCGCGATCGCAGTCGCCACGCTGGCATCGAGATGCTTGCCGCCGTGATGGACCGAGCGGATCGCCTCGAGCAGCTGGTTGCGCAGGCTGGCCTTGAGCAGATAGCCCATCGCGCCGGCGCGCAGCGCCTTGATCGCACGACCATCGCCCGAATAGGTGGTCAGCACAAGGATCCGCGCGTGCGGCGACGCGGCGCGGATCGCGGTGATCGCCTCCAGGCCGGACATGTCGGCCATCTGCAGGTCCATCAGCACCAGGTCGGGCTGGAGCCGGGCAAAGGCCTCGATCGCCTCGGCCCCGCTGCTCGCCTCGCCGGCAATCTCCATGTCAGGCTGGGTGGAAACGACCGCGCGCACGCCCTCGCGCAGCAGCATGTGATCGTCGACCAGCAGGATGCGGATCGGCGCGGTGCCGCGTGTCGGCGCACGCCCGCTGGAAACCCTGGTTAACATCGTGAACGCACCAACTCCCGGACAGAGCGCGCAGCATAGCAGCTTTGGTGGCGCGGCGCACCCATGGCTCAGCGCCAGACCATCAGGGTTTCGCGAAGCGCGGCGGTGGTTTGGGCGGCAGCGCCGTTGCGAATGTCGAAGGTCCACCGCATCGGGAACGCCTCCGCGTCATGCGCATCGATGGCGGCGAGCGCGCCGCGCATCATCGCAGCAGCACTGGGCGCGACCAGCGCTTCGGGCAGATCGAGTTCGGACCAGCCGAGCAGGCAGCCGACCGATGCAGCCCCGATCCGCAACGCCGAACGCATCGCCAGGCCGGTGAGATTGCCAACGGCCTCCGGCTTGGCACGCAGCGAGGTGCCCATACCGATCAGCATCAGCGTCGCCGCATGGATGGGCGCCGCCGGCCGGGTGAGCATCAGCGTCTCGCCGAAGCCGCCGGTGAAGATCCCGCCCTCGCGCAACCGGGACAGCGTGCCGTGCAGCGCGTGATCGACCGCCTCGGCACCACCACGGTGCGCGCCGGCCAGGTCCTTTTCGAGCATGCCGACGACAAGCAGGTCATCCTCGGCTGCCAGGGCGTCGATCTGCGCCACGGCGAACGACACGCCCCGCCAGGCGCCGATCGCCAGCGATTGCCTGTTCTCCATCCCGCCGCTGCGCTCCCTGCCCCGAAAGCCCCTCCGAAACGGCGCCGTGCTGCACGCCGTACAGCCCGGCTGCCCTGCCCGGGCCACCCTTGTCTTGAAGAAATCTGCTGCCTTCAGCCACCCTGCTGCCAGGCGCGGCGCCAGACGAGCGGCGTGGTGCCGACCAGCCGGCGGAACAGCCGGGTGAGGTGCGCCTGATCGCTCAGCCCGCAGGAAAAGGCGATCTGCGACAGCGTGTCGCGGGTATCGCGCATCAGCAACTGGGCGCGGCGGATGCGCTGGCGGATGATATAGGCGTGGGGCGTCTCGCCCGTGCTGATCTTGAAGGCACGGCAGAAATGGCCGGTGCTCAGCTGCGCCACTTCCGCCAGCGTGGAGGTGAGGATCGGTCCCTGGAGATAGGCGTCGACATGCGCGGCGACGCGGCGAAGCTGCCAGCCGGCAAGGCCGCCCTTGGCGACGCCGTCGGCCCGCATCAGCCCGTCAGGCAACAGGTCCGCGGCCGCATCGGCATCGGGCGTGACGAGCAGGCTCGACAGCCGCTCCAGATAGCGCCGGGCGAGCGGCGGGTCCTCGTCGAGCGACCGCATCGCACCCGCCAGCAGCGCGGTGAGTTCGGGGGCTCCGCCCGTCTGGGCCGGAGCAGCAACATCGATCAACGCCTGGTGGTACATGGTTCCATCCCGTCTTGCCGGGTGGACTGTCGCGCAGCCCGAAGCATGACGGAATCGAACGTCCGCACGGCAGGACATCGCTTTGATTTGGGGTGACTATACCAAGGTTTGGGGTCACACCGCCCCGTCGCAGGCGCACGCGTCCCGCAAGGTTTCGATAGGCGCGCGCGACCGAAATGCTATGGGCGCATCCATGCCGATCGCCCACGCCCATTCTGCTGCAGCGCGCCCGTGCCAAAGAGCGAGCTTCGCGTCATGAGCCGGATCGCGCTCAATGGCGGGCTGGCGCTGCTGGTCGCGCTGCTGTTCGCCGGATCACTGATGGCGGGCAAATTCTGGGTGCCGCCCAGCGCCTGGTTCAGCCCCGATCCGCGCTGGTGGATCATCGCCGAGCTGCGCCTGCCCCGTGCGATCCTGGGCCTGGCGATCGGCGCGGCGCTGGGGCTCTCGGGCGCGGTGTTGCAGGGCTTTCTGCGCAATCCGCTTGCCGATCCGGCGGTGGTCGGCGTCTCCTCCAGTGCGGCGCTGGGCGCGGTTGCCGCGATCGTGCTGCTAGGGAGCAGCGCGCCGCTCGTCCTGTTCGGCTGCGCGATGGCGGCGGCGTGCGGATCGATGCTGCTGCTCGCCGGGCTCGCCTGGCGGGCGGAGAGTGCGGTCGCCTTCATCCTCGCCGGCACGGTGCTCGCCAGCCTGGGCGCGGCGCTGACCAGCTTCCTGATATCGATCGCGCCCAATCCCTATGCCACCGCCGAAATCCTCGACTGGATCATGGGCGCGCTGACCGACCGCAGCTATGCCGAGGTGCAACTCGCCCTGCCGTTCATCGCGATCGGCTGCGGGCTGCTGTTCCTCACCGGCCGTGCACTCGACGCGCTGACGCTGGGCGAAGCGGCCGCACGCTCGATGGGCCTACGGTTGGAGCGGACGCAGCTGCTCGTCGTGCTCGGCACCGGGCTGGCAGTGGGCGCGAGCGTGGCGGTGACCGGCATCGTCGGCTTTGTCGGACTGATCGTGCCCCATCTGCTCCGCCCGCTCACCGGCGCCCGGCCCTCGGCGCTGCTGCTGCCCAGCGCGCTCGGCGGCGCGGCGCTGCTGCTGGCGGCGGACAGCCTGGTGCGGCTCTCCCCCGGCCCCAGCGAAGTGCGCCTGGGCGTCGCGATGGCGCTGCTCGGCACCCCCTTCTTCTTCGTGCTGCTCCTCAAGCTCCGGCGGTCGACATGGAACTGAGCGTTTCCGATCTTGCGGTCAGCCTCGGCAAGCGGCGGGTGCTGCACGGGATCGACGCGGTGCTGCGGCCCGGCAGGGTCACCGCGATCCTCGGCCCCAACGGCTCGGGCAAGTCGACGCTGGTGCGCACGCTCGCCGGGCTGCTCGATCCCGATACCGGGCAGGTAAAGCTCGGTGGCAAGCTGCTCGCCCGGCTGGAACCACGCGAGCGTGCCCGCCGGATCGGCTATCTGCCGCAGGAAGCGACGGTGCACTGGGATCTGCGCGTCGCCGATCTGGTCGCGCTCGGTCGGCTGCCGCACCGCGCCCCCTTCGCCGGCCTTTCCGCCGAGGATCTCGCGGCGATCGATACGGCGATCGAGACCACCGCGATCGGTCCGCTCGCCGATCGGCTGGTCACCCAACTTTCCGGCGGAGAGCGCGCCCGCGTGCTGCTCGCGCGGGTGCTGGCGGGGCAGCCGCAATGGTTGCTCGCCGACGAGCCGCTGGCGAGCCTCGACCCGGTCCACCAGCTGGACCTGCTCGATCGCCTGCGCGGGCTGGCCGCCACCGGCATGGGCGTGGTGATCGTGCTCCACGATCTGGTCCAGGCTGCCCGCGCGGCGGACGACGTGCTGTTGCTCCGCGACGGCCGTACGGTGGCGTTCGGGCCAGCCGAGACCGCGCTCGCCCATCAGCCGCTGCGCGACGCCTTCGGGGTGGAAGTGATGGTGATCGGCGACGATCAGGGCCGGCTGCTGCCGGTGCCGATCGGGCGGACCAAAACCGCCTAGCCGCCCAGCACCTCGACCAGCGTCTGCACCTTCTTCTGCCGCCATTGGGGCAGCGGCGCGACCAGCCAATAACCGAGCCGCGACGCCTTGGGCTCGCCGACGACGGCGACGCGGCCGCCCTCGATATCGGCGCGCGCCAGTAGCTCGGGCACGGTCGCCCGGCCCAGCCCCTGCGCCGCCGCGTCGATCGCGAGGCCGGCATCGGCAACGCGGACCAACGAGCCGGCATCCTCGGCCATGCAGCCGGGCCAGGAAATCCGCACGTCGATGCTGCCGCCGCCGGGCCGCTCGACCGTGACCATCCCGTCGCTTTCCAGCGCCTCACCCTCATGCTCGCCGGGCCCCTCGCCCCAGCGGATCGCCAGGTCGAGATTGGCCTCGGTGAAGTCGAGCGCGTCGTCGGCCGGGACCAGCACGAAGCGCAGGTCGGGATCGGCGCGGGCGATGTCAGAGAGCCGCGGCATCAGCCATTTGGCGGTCAGGTCGCGCGGCGCGGCGATGGTCAGCGACTTGGAGGATTGCCCCGCCTGCATCGCGCGCACCGCTTCCTCGAACTGGAGGAAGCCGTTGCGCAGCGCGGTAAGCCCGCTTTCCGCCTCGGGGGTGAGTTCCAGACCTTTAGTGGTGCGACGGAACAGCACGACGCCGAGGGTATCCTCCAGCGCGCGAATCTGCTGGCCGACGGCGGCGGGGGTCACCGCCAGCTCGTCCGCGGCGCGGGTGAAGGACAGATGGCGCGCGGCGGCGTCGAGCACGCGCATGCCGTTCAGGGGAAGATGGGTACGCTTCACTGTTCGCCCGCCACCGCCGGTGCGACCAGCGCGAAACGCGGGATGGTCACGTCGAACGCGTCGCCGTCCTCGTCGATCATGTGGTAGCTGCCCTGCATCGACCCCGTCGGCGTCGAGAGCGGGCACCCCGAAACATAGTCGAAGCTGCCGCCGGGCGCGATCATCGGCTGTTCGCCGATCACGCCCTCGCCCTCCACCGTGTGGCGCAAGCCGCGCCCGTCGGTGATGATCCAGTGACGGGTGAGCAGTTGCACCGCCACCGGGCCCTCATTCTCGATCCGGATGTGATAGGCCCAGAACCAGCGGCCGCGACGCGGCTCGGATTGTTCGGGCAGATACGACACCGAAACGCGGACGACCACGCCGCGCGTCGTCGCCACGTCGGTGAAGAGCGCCTTCACAGTCCGGCGCCTCGCAGCGCCTGGTCGAGATCGGCGATCAGGTCATCGGCGTCTTCGAGACCGACATTGATGCGGATCATGCCTTCGGTGATGCCCATCTCCAGCCGCTTTTCCTCGGCGAGGCCCGAATGGGTGGTCGAGGACGGATGCGTCATCAGCGAGCGCGAGTCGCCGATATTGTTGGAGATGTCGATCAGCTCCAGCCCGTCGAGCAGCGCGTGCGCCTGGGCGCGGCCGCCATCGACTTCGAAGCTGAAGATCGGGCCGGCCGCCGCCATCTGGCGCATGAACAGCGCGTGCTGCGGATGGCTGGGGAGCGCCGGGAAGTTCACGCGGGGCACGCGCTGCTCGAGGAAGGTGCCGACCTTCACCGCATTCTCGCTCTGGCGGCGGATGCGCAGGTCCAGCGTCTCCAGCCCCTTCAGCACCACCCAGGCGTTGAACGCGCTCAGCGTCGGCCCGGTGTTGCGGGTGAAGGGCAGCAGCGTGTTGATGATGAAGTCCTCGGACCCGCAGACCGCGCCGGCGAGCACGCGGCCCTGCCCGTCCATCATCTTGGTGGCGGAATAGGCGACCACGTCGGCGCCGAAGTCGATCGGCCGCTGGAGCGCGGGCGTCGCGAAGGCATTGTCGACGACGGTGACGATGCCGTGCTTGCGGGCGATCGCGCAGACGGCTTCGAGGTCCACCACGTCCATGGTCGGGTTGGCGGGCGTCTCGAAGAAGAAGAGCTTGGTGTTCGGACGGATCGCGTCCTCGAACTGCTGCGGATCGCGCGCGTCGATCGTCGTGGTGGTCACGCCGAAACGCGGCAGCAGGCTGTCGGTCAGCCAGCGGCACGAGCCGAAGGCGGCGCGGCCCTGGACGATATGGTCGCCCTGGCTCACCTGACAGAGGAGCGCCGCGGTCATCGCCGCCATGCCGGTCGCCATGGTGCGGCACGCCTCCGCGCCTTCGAGCAGGGCGATGCGCTGCTCGAGCATCTCCACCGTCGGGTTCTGCAGGCGCGAATAGGTCATGCCCGCCTGTTCGCCGGCGAAGCGCGCGGCGGCATCGCCTGCGCAATCATAGGCATAGCCCGAGGTGAGGAACAGCGCCTCGCTGGTCTCGCCGAACTCGGAGCGCGCGGTGCCGCCGCGCACCGCCTGAGTCGCGGGCTTCCAATTGCGGGTGACGCTGGGATCCTGTCCGGTACGACGCTTCATGGGCGCTGCTTTGCGGCGCTTGGGGGCGGCGCGTCAACCTTTAGCACCAAGATCCTTCTCCGGGACGGGGAGGACCTGCCCTATTCCGCTCGGCGCGCGCCTCGGCTAGGCCTGCCCCATGCGTCTCCGCCCATCGGCTCTCGCCACCCGTCCCGGGCTCGTCGCCCTCCTCCTCGGCCTTGCCGCGCAGCTGCTGTTCACGCTGCACATCGACCAGCCGGGTCAGATCATGTTCGACGAGGTCCATTATGTCCCCGCCGCCAAGTCGCTGATCGAGCTCTCGAGTCCGCGCAACACCGAGCATCCGCTGCTCGGCAAGGAACTGATCGGCGCAGGGATGGACCTGCTCGGCGACAATCCGTTCGGCTGGCGGCTGATGCCGACGCTGGCGGGCACCGCCACGGTGCTCGGCATCTTCGCCTTCCTCTGGATCCTGATGCGCGGGCGGATGCGCGTGGCGGTGACCGGCGCGGTGCTGGCGATGCTCGACCAGAGCCTGTTTGTCCAGGCGCGCACCGCGATGCTCGACGTGTTCCTCGGCGCCTTCCTGCTATGGGGCATGGTGTTCCTGCTCTGGGCAATGCACGGCACCCGCGGGCAGGTGCGTTGGCGCTGGTGCGTCGGCGCCGCGCTGCTGGGCCTCGCCACCGCCGTCAAATGGGCGGCGGCGCCCTACATCGCCGTGTTCGGACTGGCGCTAATCGCCGTCCGGTTGCGCGACACCCGCCGCGCCCGCCGCCCGATCGCCGCCGCGTTCTTCTCGGGCGACCAGCCGCACTGGCAGGGGCTGTCGACGCTGGCGGCGCTCGTCCTGCTCGGCGCGATCAGCATCCCCGTCTATTTCGCCACCTTCGCACCCACCTTCTTCTACCTGACCGGCGCGACCGACGGCCTGCGCGGGCTGCTCCACCTCCAGCGCGAGATGTACGCGGCGCAGACTCAGGTGCTTCCCCACCACAATTACCAGTCCGAATGGTGGAGTTGGCCGCTGATGCTGCGGCCGATCTGGTTCTTCTACGAATGGGATCACGGCGCCCAGCGCGGCGTACTGCTGATCGGCAACCCGGTGATCATGTGGGGCGGCCTGATCGCGGTGCTCGCCAGCTATGTCCTGTGGTTTCGCACCAAGGCGTGGCGCCCCCTGGCGCTCGCGCTGCTCTGGACCTTTTCGGTAGCGATCTTCGCGATCATCCCCAAGTCGCTGGGCTTCTATTATTACTACCACCTTTCGGCACTCTTCCTGTGCATGCTGCTGCCGGTGACCTTCCACCAGTTCGACCGGCTGCGCGCCAAGGGCTGGGAGGAATGGTATCTGGCACTGGCGCTGGTCTGCTTCGGCTATTTCTACCCGATCCTCTCTGCCGCGCCGCTCCATGACACCCAGAGTTACACCTACTGGATGTGGCTCCCGAGCTGGCGGTAAATTGTTGCGCGGCCGCACGGCCATCTTGAACGGTGCGCGGCAGTCGCTAGCTTCACATCAGTTTCAAACCGCAACGGAGCCCCCATGACCGCGTCGACCGACGTCCTCTTCCGTCCGTTCCGCATCAAGTCGCTCGATCTGCCCAACCGGATCGTGATGGCGCCGATGACGCGAACCTTCGCGCCCGAGGGCATCCCCGGTGCGGCCAACGCCGCCTATTACCGCCGCCGTGCCGAGGGCGATGTCGGCCTGATCCTTTCTGAAGGCACGGTGATCGACCGTCCGGCCTCCCGCAACCATCCGGGCATCCCCTTCTTCCATGGCGATGCAGCCCTTGCCGGCTGGAAGACGGTGATCGAGGCGGTCCATGCCGCGGGCGGCAAGATGGCGCCACAGATCTGGCACACCGGCTCGACCAGGGCCCAGACCGACTGGGTGCCCGCGGTCGACGTCGAAAGCCCCTCGGGCGTCGTCGCGCCGGGCAAGCCGCGGGGCGTGGCGATGACCGAGCAGGACATCGAGGCGACGATCGCCGCCTTCGCCAAGGCCGCGGCCGATGCCAAGCGGCTCGGCTTCGACACGGTCGAGATCCACGGCGCGCATGGCTATCTGATCGACCAGTTCTTCTGGGCCGGCACCAACACCCGCGAGGACGGCTATGGCGGCGCAACCCTGCCCGAGCGTTCGCGCTTCGCGGTGGAGGTGGTCAAGGCGGTGCGCGCGGCGGTGGGCCCAGACATGCCCGTGATCCTGCGCCTCAGCCAGTGGAAGCAGCAGGACTATAGCGCCCGTCTCGCCACCACCCCGGACGAGATGGCCGCCTGGCTGCAGCCGCTGGTCGATGCCGGCGCGGACGTGCTGCACTGCTCGCAGCGCCGCTTCTGGGAGCCCGAGTTCCCCGAGATCGACGGCGAGAACGGCCTCAACTTCGCCGGCTGGGCGAAGAAGCTCACCGGTGCCGCGACGATCAGCGTCGGCTCGGTCGGCCTGTCGGGCGAATTCATCGCGGCGTTCGGCGGCGAAACCTCGCAGCACAGCGACCTCGACAAGCTGGTCGAGCGGATGGAGCGCGACGAATTCGACCTGATCGCGGTCGGCCGCGCGCTGATCAGCAATCCGGACTGGGCGAAGAAAGTCCGGGCGGGCGCGGGCCAGGAACTGAAGGGCTTCAGCCCGGCAGCGCTGGCCGAGCTGGTGTAATACACGAACTTGAGCCCCTCCCCTTCAGGGGAGGGGCTGTGTTTCACATAGACCACCCAACGTTCTGGAATCCCTCCACCCCCAACCCCTCCTCCAAGGAGGGGGGCTAGTAGCTAGTCCGGACTCAATACCGCCCCCAAACAAACCGCGACGACAGCGCGAAATTCCACACCGCCGCCACCGCGATCCCGGCCAGCGCGGACAGCCGCCAGTCGCCATGCTGGACATTGTGGAGGAAGGCCGCGAGCCCGACATTGGCCGCCGCCCCCACCGCGCAGACCAGGCAGAAGCTCACCCAGCCGCCCAGCAGCGCCGCGCCCTTCAGCCGCCGTTCGCGATAGGTCAGCGCGTTGTTGAGCAGATAGTTGAAGGTCATCGCCACGATCGTCGCGACGATGGTGCCGGTGACGAAGGGCAGCCCGCCCATCCGGAACAGCAGGAACAGCACCGCGAGATGCACCGCCGCGCCGATCGCGCCGATCGCCGAGAACATCGCGAAGCGCACCGGCACGACCTTGCCGAACATCCGGTCGTACAGTGCGATCAGATATTCCATCGCCACGACGTAATCGAGCTTGCTCTCGCCCTCGGTGCGGACCCGGAAGGTGTAGGGCAACTCGCGGAAACGCAGCGGCCTTGGACTCGCGGTCATGATGTCGAGCAGGATCTTGAAGCCGATGCCGGACAGCACCGGCACCAGCCCGCGCGCGATCTCGCTGCGGATCATGAAGAAGCCGCTCATCGGATCGGTCAGGTCCGCCTTCAGCACCTGGCGCGACAGCTTGGTCGCGAACGCCGATTTGGCGACGCGCTCGCTGTCCCACTCGCCGGTGCAGCCGCCCTCGCAGAAGCGCGAGCCGATCACCACGTCGAGGCTCGCATCGGCCTGCAGCGCGTCGAGCATCTTGGGCAGCAGCGTCTCGTCATGCTGCAGGTCGCCGTCGATCACCGCCACGCAGGGCGCCGCCGTAGCGCACATGCCTTCGATACACGCCGAGGAGAGGCCGCGCCGCCCGATCCGCTGGATCACGCGCACGCGCGGATCCTCCCGGCCGATGGCGCGCGCGGCATCGGCGGTCCCGTCGGGGCTGTCGTCGTCGACGAAGATCGCTTCCCAGGCGCGGCCGGCAAGGGCCGCGTCCAGCTTGGCGATCAGGAGGGGAACATTGGCGCGTTCGTTAAAGGTGGGGATAACGACCGCAAGTTCGAGCAGAGTATCGCTCACTGAAGCTCCAGCAGCACCGCGTCCCCCATCGCGGACGTTGAAAGATTGCCCCCGAGATCGGCCGTCCGGGCGCCCTTGGCGAGCGCTGCGGCAACCGCTTTTTCGATTCGTTGCGCCGAGGCTTCGTCGCTCAGCGAGTGCCGCAGCAGCATGGCCGCGGACAGGATGGCCGCGCAAGGATTAGCCTTGCCCTGCCCGGCGATGTCCGGCGCGCTGCCGTGGATCGGCTCGTACATGCCGTTCGCGCCGGACCAGGCGGCGAGCGACGCCGAGGGCAGCATGCCGATCGAACCGGCGCACATGCTCGCCTGATCGCTGAGGATGTCGCCGAACAGATTGCCGGTGACGATCACGTCGAATGCTGCCGGCGCGCGCACCAGCTGCATCGCGGCATTGTCGACATACATGTGCGTCAGCTCGACCTCGGGATATTCGGCCGCCATCGCGGTGACGACGTCGCGCCACAGCTGCGAGGTTTCGAGCACGTTGGCCTTGTCGACCGAGCAGAGCTTCCTGCGGCGGCGCTTGGCCATTTCGAAGCCGACGCGGGCGATCCGCGTCACTTCCGCCTCGTCATAGCTCATCACGTCATAGCCCTGGCGCAGGCCGTCGGGCGTGGTGCGATGGCCCTTCTCGCCGAAATAGATGTCGCCGATCAGCTCGCGGACGATGACGATGTCGAGCCCGTTCACCACCTCGGGCTTGAGCGGCGAAGCATCTTCCAGGCCGGGGAACAGGGTGGCCGGGCGGAGATTGGCGAACAGGCCCAGCGCCTTGCGGATACCGAGCAGCGCGGCTTCCGGGCGCAGGTGGCGCTCCAGCTTCTCGAAGCGGGGATCGCCGATCGCGCCGAACAGTACGGCATCGGCGCGCTTGGCGAGCGCCAGCGTGTCGTCCGGGAGCGGGTGTCCAGCGGCGAGATAGCCGGCGCCGCCGACCGGCGCTTCCTCGAAGCTGAGGCCGAGATCCAGCGCCTCGAGCACCCGGCGCGCCTCGCGCGTGACCTCGGGGCCGATCCCGTCACCCGGCAGTACAGCAATCAACGGCATTCCGATCCCCACGCTAGCAGCATGTCCTGAGAGGCGCGCTTAGCCGCCCTGGGGGTCTTCATGCAACCGCCCGCAACAATCGGTCGACCAGCCGGGCGCGCGCCGCCATCAGATCGGCGCCGCGGCCGATCAGCAGGTCGCGCGCGAGGAAGTGGCCGGTGAGGCGCAGGCCGGCCAGGATATCCTCCCAGTCCGCCGCACCGCCTGCGGTGAGGAAATCGGGCAAGGCGAGCAGGCGATTCTCATAGCCCAGCGCCCCCGCCCGGCTCACCGCGATCCCGCTCTTGGGGCTGACATAGGCCAGGTCCTCGCTCGCTCCGGTCGCCGCGCACCGTTCCAGATCGAGGCCGAAGCCGAGCTCGGCGAGCAGCAGCAGCTCGTAGCGCACCAGCGCCACCGCCCAGCCGCGCGCGGCGGGTGCGGCTTCGATCGCGTCGAGCACGCCGCCCAGCGCGGCATGGAGGCGAGGATAGGGCAGCCCCTCGGGCAGCGTCGCGGCGGTGAGCGCGGTCACCCAGGCGAGCGCGGCGGCGGGCAGCGGCTCGCCGAACATCGGGGCGCGGCTGTGGAGGAGCTCGACGGTGAGCCCGGCGAGCTGCTCCTCGGTCCGCGCGCGCCATTCGCCCTGGATGAGGTTCGCCGGCTGGAGCACCGGCCGCAGCGCCCGCGAACGGCCGCCGCGGACATAGCCGGGCTGGACGCCGTCGTTTTCGGTCAGCGCCCGCACGATCGCGCCATGTTCGCCGTGGGCGCGAACGCTGAGCAGGATGGCTTCGGCGCGAAGATGCATCGCGGCGATGTAGGGTGCTGGCGGCGGAAAGGGAAATCACGGGGGCGACGCAGATGCCGCCCCCGCCGGGCCTCAGCCCATCGACGCGATGTCGATGACGAAGCGGTACTTCACGTCGCTCTTGAGCATGCGCGCATAGGCGGTGTTGATCTCGTCGGCGCGGATCATCTCGATGTCCGCGACGATGCCGTGCTCGGCGCAGAAATCGAGCATCTCCTGCGTCTCGGCGATGCCGCCGATCAGCGAGCCGGCGATCGAGCGGCGCTTGAAGATCAGCGCCGCAACGTTGGGCGAGGGGTGCGCATGCTCGGGCACGCCCACCAGCGTCAGCGTGCCGTCGCGCTTGAGCAGGGTGGTGAAGGCGTCGAGATTATGGCTGGCGGCCACCGTGTTGAGGATGAAGTCGAAGCTGCCCGCGTGCGCCGCCATCGCCTCGGCATCGCGCGACACGACGACATCGTCCGCGCCCAGCGCCAGCGCATCGGCGCGCTTGCTCTCCGAGGTGGTGAAGGCGACGACGTGTGCCCCCAGCGCATGCGCCAGCTTCACGCCCATATGGCCGAGCCCGCCGATGCCGACGATGCCGACCTTCTTGCCCGGACCGACCTGCCAGTGGCGGAGCGGCGACCAGGTGGTGATGCCCGCGCACAGCAGCGGCGCGACCGCGGCAAGATCCTCCTCGCCATGCCCGACCTTGAGCACGAACTTGTCGCTGACGACGATGCGCTGCGAATAGCCGCCCAGCGTATGGCCGGGGGCGTCCGGCGTCGGGCCGTTATAGGTGCCGACGAAGCCGTTCTCGCAATATTGCTCCAGCCCCTCGTCGCACGAGGCGCAATGCTGACAGCTGTCGACCATGCAGCCGACGCCGACCACGTCGCCCACCGCGAACTTGGAGACATGCTCGCCGACCGCGCTCACCCGGCCGACGATCTCGTGGCCCGGCACGCAGGGGTACAGCGTGCCGTCCCATTCGGACTTCACCTGGTGAAGGTCGGAGTGGCAGACGCCGCAATAGAGGATGTCGATCTGCACGTCGTGATCGCCGGGCGCGCGGCGCTCGATGTCGATCGGTTCGAGCGGCTTGTCGGCGGCATAGGCGCCATAGGCTTTGGTGGCCATGGTTCGGGTCCCCTTGGAGGTAAGAAACTGCAGGGCCATGTGACCCTCGCCGTCAACATGGGGCCGCGCGACAATAGCGATTAGGCGCTGGTATCTGCATGCAGTACTGAATAGGGTTCAGCAATGAACCGCCAGCAGCTCTCCGAACTGACCGCCTTCCTCGCCGTGGCGCGCCAGAAGAGCTTCACCCGGGCGGCGGCGCAGAGCGGCGTGACGCCCTCGGCGCTCAGCCACGCGATGCGCGGGCTGGAGGAGCGGCTGGGAGTGCGGCTGCTCCATCGCACCACGCGCAGCGTCAGCCTCACCGAGGCGGGCGAGCGGCTGTTCGCCACGCTCGCGCCGCGGCTGGACGAGATCGAAGCCGAGCTGGCGGCACTGACCGCGCTGCGCGACAAGCCGGCCGGGCTGGTGCGGATCAGCGCCGACGAGCATTCGCTGCACACGCTGCTCTGGCCGCGACTGGCGCCGATCCTGCGCGAATTCCCGGACATCCGGGTCGAGATCGACAGCGACTATCGGCTGAAGGACATCGTCGCCGAGCGCTTCGATGCGGGCGTGCGCTTCGGCGACATCATCGCCAAGGACATGGTGGCGGTGCCGATCGGCCCCGAGGCGCGGATGCTGGCGGTGGCGTCCCCCGCCTATTTCGATCGTGCCGGGCGGCCGGAGGCGATCGAGGACCTGACGGCGCACGCCTGCATCAACCTGCGCCTGCCCACCTATGGCGGGCTCTATGCCTGGGAGTTCGAGGAGGACGGCCGCGACCGCAAGGTCTGGGTCGAGGGCCCGCTCACCTTCTCGTCGGTCTTCCCGATCCTGCGCGCGGCGCTCGACGGATTCGGCATCGCCTGCCTGCCCGATGCGATGCTGGCGCCGCATCTGGCGAGCGGCGCGCTGGAGGCGGTGCTGACGCGCTTCTCGCCGCCCTTCGCGGGCTATCACCTCTACTACCCGAGCCGCCGCCAGCCCACGCCGGCCCTGGCGCTGCTGGTCGAGCGGTTGCGCTGGCGGGGCTGATCCGGCTGTGGCAGGTTGGCGGGAAGAGCACCAAACGTTCTCAACACACTATAGGGAGAGAGGCCGTGAAGATCCTGCCCAGCGCCGTTGCCACGGCCGCATTGCTGTTCGCCCTGCCCGCCGCCGCGCAGACAGCCACCGATCCCACGTCGTTCGCCACCGCCAAGGAGGTGCAGGCACAGCTCAAGGCGATGCTGGCCGAGATGAAGCCCGGCCAGGGCTTCGCCTGGAAGCCGCTGGTCCGCGACGGCAGCAACAACGCCGCGATCGAGATCTGGAAAAAGCCGGGCAAGCCCGCCGTCCACCCCGACCAGGCGGAATATGCGATCGTGCTGGAAGGTGCGGGCACGCTCGTCTCGGGCGGCACCATGCCCGATCGCGAGGTCCGCAACCCCACGCTGGTGGAAGGCAGCCGCATCGACGGCGGCACCACCCGCACGCTCGCGCCGGGCGACGTGATCCTGGTGCCCGCGGGCGTACCGCACTGGTTCGGCATTACCGGCGAGCGGCTGGTGCTGCTGGGCATCAAGCTGGCCAAGGGGCAGTGACGGGCGCGGCGCTGCTCGCCGCCGCGATCTAGTTCGCGGCGCCGCCCGAAGCAGCGTGGGTGAAGCTCCACCACGACAGCGTGTGGACGTCGTGCGCGCTGGTCCATACGCCGTTCCCGGCGAAGCGCAGCGCACCGCTGCCGCTGGGCTTGCCGAGGCGGCCGAGGATCGCGAGCGTCTTGGGATCGATGGTGACGAAGGTCTGGTCGGCGGTGGTGCGCAGCCAGACCATGCCGCCGCCGGTATCGATGTCGCCGTAGAGCAGATCGGCGCCGACCTTCACTCGGCCGGAGACTTCCACCGTGGCAGGATCGATCCGCGCGAGCGTTCCGTCGCCCTGTTCCTGCACCCACACCGCACCCTCGCCCGCGGCAAGGAAGCCCGGCTGCTTGCCGAGCTTGGCGCGCCCGGTCATCTGGTTGGTGGTGGGGTCGATCCGCTGGAGCGATTGCTGGCCGCTGCTCACCGCCCATAGCGCATCGAACCCGAAGGCGAGGTAATGCGTGCCCGGATCGACCGCGATCGAGGCAACGACATGATTGTCGGCCGGGTCCACGCGGGCGATCTTGCCCGCATTGTCACTTGCCACCCAGATCGATCCCGCACCCGCCACGACGTTGAGCTCGCCCGCCGGGTTGGCGATGCCGGTGGGGATCGCCGCCAGCAGCCTGGCGGTCTTGAGGTCGATGCGGTTGAGCGTGCCGTCCTTGCAATCCGCGACCCACAGCGAGTCCGCCGCGATCGCCATCGCCCCGCACGGGTGCGTCATCGCCACTTCGGCGCGCTTGCCGCCGCGCGACCAGCGTTCGACCCGCCCCTTGTTGGTCGCCCAGACGCTGTCGCCGTCGACCGCGAGGAAATCGGCGAAGCCGGGCACGGTGAGCACCTGCTCCTCGCGCGGCTGCGGGTCGGCATCTGCGTGCGCGGCGGCGAGCAGCATGGCGAGCATCGGCATCCAGACCATCGCTCAGCCCGCCGCCACGTCGGTGGTGGCAGCCGGACGCTGCTTCAGCCGGGCGAGGATCGGCTGGAACGGGAACAGCCATTGTTCGCGGATCGACAGCCGCCGCCGCTCGTCCTGGCCGACCACCGAGGCCTCGCCTTCCTTGTAGGTGCCGAAGATCCGGTCGAGCAGGATCAACGAGTTGCCATAGTTGCAGCGCGTATCCTCATAGGGCACCGAATGGTGCAGGCTGTGGTGGCGGATCGTGGTGAACACGAAGCTGTACCAGATCGGCGGATCGGACCGCACATTGGCATGGGCGAAGCAGGAGACGACACCCAGCACGCTCACCCCGCAGAAGATCGCGGTCAACGGCAGGTCGAACAGCGTGACGACGCTGAGGCTGATCAGGAACAGCTCGATCGGGTTGCCGACAAAGCCCTTGGCGGCATTGAGCTGGGTGATGTGGTGGTGCGGTGCATGCGTCAGCCAGAAGGGCGCCGAATTGTGCATCAGCCGGTGCATCCAGTACTGGCCGAACTCGATCAGGAAGATCACCAGCGCCACCTGCGCCAGGAAGGGCCAGTGCATGGCCCAGGGCGTCGCGATCCCCAGCGACTGCTTGAGCGCGAGCAGGGGCGTTTCGGCCAGCATGCGCGACGCCCAGGAAATCGCGGTCGCGCCGAGCACGACGTAGAACAGGTCGGTCCAGAACTCGCGCCAGTGCATCCGCCAGCCCGCATGCCGCTCGAAGACGAACTCGAGGCCTTGGATGTAGAGCGTGATCAGCGAAGAGACGATCACGATCGTCCAGGGATTGGCGAGGATGGCGGCGGGCGCGAAGGCCCAGAAGCAGACGACCGCCACCACGGTCGCCGGCGGTATGAGGTTCACGAGCCCTTTGGTCATGCGCTGTCGTCCCGATCGCGAGCGGGGCGATGCCGCCCCGTGTCGATCCGAAGCTAGCCATGCAAACGATGCCCGCGCAGGTGGCCGAATGACGTAGCGGCCCCAAAGCACGCGGCCGCGCGCATCCTTTCGGGACACGCGCGGCCGGGAAAAGGCCGTTCCGGCGGTCGGGCTCAGCGCAGCGCCGCGACCTGCACGCCGCCGGCCTTGTTCGCCTGCGCGAGGCGCGCCTCGATCTGGCTGCGGACCTGCTCGGCGACATCGGCACGGCACAGGCGCGCGCGGGCTTCGAGTTCGGGGTGGATGGTCGCGAGATTCTCGCCGCACACCGCGCGGGCGGCCTGGTCGACGCGGGTGGCGAGGCGCTGCTGGCCGTCGGCAGTGGCGAGATCGAGACCGGCGAGCGTCAGCGTCGCGCTGTGCTTGCCGAAGCTGGTGTCGCTCGTGCCGGCAAAGGCGGCGGTACTGATCGAAAGCGCGGCGGCGGCCGCGACGAGCATCTTCATGGCAATCTCCTGCAACCAAGACCGCCTCACCCGAGCGGCTGAGGCGCATCTAGTCGCAGGAACGACGAACGGCAAGTTTAAAAGCTATAGATACGCTACGTAACTTCCGCATCCTACGATGCGGCAAGTTTTGCAACGCAGCAATTGCTTATTACAGCTTCAGCCGTTCTTCATACTTTGGACACCGACTCCATCGTTATTACAAATCATCGCGCACGTACTACCAGCGAGGCGAGTTCGGTGGTGTGACCCATCAGCCCGACCGGCAGACGCACGGTTTCCCGCCGCTCGACCTGCCCCACCGCATTGACAACCGCCACGTCGAGCGTGCGCGCGAAGGGCGAGGCAAAGCCCCGCACCGCCGCCACCGGTACGCGGACTTTCCAGCCGCGCCCGCCGCTGGCCGCGACGATGCGGTCGTTGATCGTGATCGTCTGAGCGGCGGAGCTTCGCGTACCGCGGATCAGCAGGCAGTCACCCGCTGCACAGCGCACCAGCTTGGCGCTCGGACGCGCATCGGCATGCGCCGCCGGTGCGATCAGCAGCGCAGCACCCAAAGCGAAGCAGGAGAATCTAGCCATGCACGCGAGGTTGTCGAAGTCCGCCGCGGCGCACCATGCGCCGTTTGACGTACGCGGCGCTCAGTCGATGGCGATGCCGCGCTCGGCGAAATAGGCGGCGACGGGCGCCAGCACCGCTTCGTGTTTGCGCCAGCGCGCGACCGAGTCGCGGTAGATCGGGCGGCGGACCTGCGCCGCGCTCGGGGTGGAGACCGCCCCACCCTGCGCGTGGAAATCGAGGCAGCGTTCGGACCAGTCGAGCCCGCAATGCGCGAGCAGGCGGCGGGTCGCGTGTTCCTGGTCCGCGACGATGTCCTCGTAGCGCAGCTCCAGGATTCGCCCGGGCAGCGCCGTGCGCCACAAGGCCATCAGCCGCTCGAACCCGACGACATAGGCGGCGATGTCGAGCAGGTCGTAGCTATAGTCGTAATAGCGCGAGCTGATCGCGAACAGGTTGCGGAAGTTGGCCAGCACCGTGTCCATCGGGTTGCGGCGCAGGCAGACGATCGCGGCGTTCGGCAGCGCCCGCGCGGCGATGCCGGCATAGTGGAAATTGCCGGGGAATTTATCGACGAAGCGCCGCTCGGGCAGCCGCCGGTGATGCGCCGCCCGCGCCAGATAGTCGCGGCCGATAGCACCGAGATCGGCGCCCGCCGCGGCATGGAGCGTCTCGGGATCGAGCACCGTGCGGCTGCGGGTGCCCGAGGCGGCCTTTACCGCCAGCGGAAGGGCCTGGAGTTCCCCGACGCTCTCCACGACCGGATGCGCGGCGAGGATGCGGTCGACCAGGGTGGTGCCGGTACGTGGCATGCCGATGATCAGGATCGGCGCCTCGGCGGGTGCGTCCGTCACCGGCGCGGCGGCGAAGGCCGGCCAGCTTCCCGCCACGGCATCGACGATCGCCGCGTCGCGCGCCGGAGCATAGCCGAGCGCGGCGCGATGTTCAGCGTTCACTTCCAGCAGGCAGGCCAGCGCGTCGTCGCCGCGGCCGATATCCTCCAGCTCCTTGGCGAGCGCATAGCCGGTGAGCAGCCGGTCCGGCCCCCGCGCGCGCTGCTTTGCCGCTTGCAGCCGCACAACATGGTTGCGCTCCGGCCCCTGCTTGCGCAGCCCAGCAAGCAGATGGTGCGCGCGAGCATCGTCCGGGCTGCGCGCCAGCAGCGTTTCCAGCGCCGCCTCGGCATCGTCGACCCGGCCGAGAAAGCTCAGCGTCGCCGCGTGGTTGTAGAGGAACTGGTCGTTCTCGGGCGCCACCGCCACCGCCACCTCGAAATGGGGTAGCGCGGCTACATGATCGCCGAGCCGTGCATAGACACAGCCGATCGTGTCGCGCGACAGCGCGTCGGCGGGCGGGTCCGCCTCCGCCGCGGCAAGCTGCGCCGCTGCATCGCCGTCGCGCCGCACCAGCGTGTAGAGCCGCGCAAGCTGCGCGCGATATTCGCCGCGCGGGTCCGCCGCCACCGCCGCCTCGATCTGCCGGATCGCCTCGCCGATCCGCCCCTGCTCCGCCGCGATCACGCCCAGCAGGAAGGCGCCCTCGGCCGAGGGAAGCGCCGCCGAGGCCAGCCGGCTGGCGGTATCGAAATCCCCCTGCTCCAGCGCCGCCCGCGCCGCGGCCGCGCTCATCCCGCCAGCGTCGCCACGGCGATCGCCGTCGCCGATGCGCGATTCTCGACCCCCATCTTCTGGAAGATCTGCTCGAGATGCTTGTTCACGGTGCGCGGGCTGATTTCCAGGATCTCGCTGATCTCGCGATTCTGCTTGCCCCGGCTGAGCCACACCAGCACCTCCGCCTCGCGCGAGGTGAGCCCGTGGCGCTCGGCGAGGATGCGCTCGGCATCGCCCTCGCGCTTTTCGGTCAGGCGGAACAGCCATTCGCGCGCGCTGGTCTGGCGCAGGAAGCTGCACTGGAGCGTGCTGTCGCCGATCTGCAGCGTCGCCTGCGCGCCTGGCGGCACCGCCGGATCCTGCAACCGCCGCACGATCACGGCCAGCTCGTCGGGCAGGTCCAGCGCGCGGGGCGACCAATCGGGGAACAGCCGCTCGATCGTCTCGGCGGCGAGCGGCGTCAGCCAGCCGGTCTGGCCCTCGCGATCGACCGCGAAGGAGGGCCGCCCGGCGGTGTCGAGCGCCAGCTGGCTGCTCTGCGCGATCCGGGCATTGGCGAGATGCACCGAGACGCGGGCGAGCAGCTCGTCGACCACGATCGGCTTGTGCACATAATCGACCGCCCCCGCATCGAGCCCACGCACGACATGCTCGCTTTCGGTAAGCCCGGTCATGAAGATCACCGGCACCTGGCGAAAGCGGCCGTCCTGCTTGATGCGCCGCGTGGTGCTGAACCCGTCGAGCCCGGGCATCACCGCGTCCATCAGGATCAGGTCCGGCGTGCCATGCTCCAGCAGCTCCAGCGCCGCCAGCCCGTCGACCGCGATCAGCACCGTCATCCCCGCCTGCTCCAGCGTTGCGGTGAGGAAGCGGAGCGATTCGGGGGTGTCGTCCACCACCAGGATCGTGGCGCCGGGATCGCTAGCCGACATCGTCGAGCGTCCTTGCCAGCCCGCGCAGATCGAACGCCTCGAGCTGCGGCCGCAGCCGCGCGACGAGATCGGCGCTTTCGGGGACGTCCCTCTCCAGAGTCACGAGTGTCGTTTCGATTCCACGGACATGCCCGAGCTTCATAAAGCGGCGCAGCGCATCGAGATAGGGCGCCGCCGACGCAGGGAGTGCCAGAGGTGGACGGGGGGGCGCGGCGGCCGCCTCGGCATTCTCGACGATCCAGTCGAGCCCCAGCTGGCGTGCGATCATGTCGAGCAGCGCATCGAGATCGACCGGCTTGGTGAGGAAGGCATCGTGCGCGCGGCGGCCGTCGCGGCCGGCATGGAACTCGTGCGCATTGGCCGAGACCATCACGATCCGCAGCCCTGCCCCGAAGCGCGCGCGCAGCTGCTCGGCAATGCCCCAGCCGCTGGTGCCGGGCATCTGGATGTCGAGCAGCACGAGATCGGGCGAACAATGCTCGGCGAGCGCGAGCCCCGCGGTGCCGCCGCTCGCCTCGAAGACGGAGAAGCCGAGCGGGCGCAGCAGATGGTTGACCACGGTGGTTTGCGCCGGGCTGTCGTCGATCACCAGGATCGTCTTTTGCGGCCCCTGATAGCCGGTGACGCGGCGATAGGCGGCGGCCCCCGCGGGCGCCTCGATCGGCTCGGGCAGGAGCAGGCGGAGAAGGAAGCTGCTGCCCTTGCCCAGCTCGCTCGTGACCGTGACTTCGCCGCCCAGGATTCGGGCGAGCACGCGGGTGATGGCGAGGCCCAGCCCGATGCCCGGCTGCATTATGGTATCGGGTTCGCGCCCCCGCTCGAAGGGTTCGAAGATGCGTTCCAGGTCCTCGGGCGGGATACCGGGGCCGGTGTCGCGGACTTCGATTGCGGCGCTCTGGCTGCGATAGCGCACCGTGAGCGTCGCGCCGCCCTTGTCGGTATATTTGATCGCGTTGGACAGCAGGTTGATCAGGATCTGCCGCAATCGCTTCTCGTCGGTGCGGACATAGGCGGGCAGCCGGCCCTCCACGACATAGTCGAGCGACAGCCCCTTGGCCGAGGCCTGGACGCGGAACATCTCCACCACCTGGTCGAGCAACGCCGGCAGCCGCACCAGCTCCTGCCGCACCTGCAGCACGCCGCTTTCGACGCGCGAGATGTCGAGCAGGCCTTCGACGAGGTTGGTGAGATGCTCGGCAGAGCGGCGGATCACCCCGCCCGCCTCGCGCGGCGGGATCGAATCGCCGCGCTCGAGCAATTGAGCATAACCATAGATGGCGTTGAGCGGCGAGCGGATCTCGTGGCTGACCGCGACCAGATAGCGCGTCTTTGCGGCATTGGCGGCCTCGGCTGCGTCCTTGGCCTTGGCCAGCGCCGCCTCGGTTTCCTGGTGCGCTGCGATCTCGGCGCAGAGCCGCTCCGTCTGCGCGCGATTCGCCTCCTCGGCGGCGCGGTGGCCCGCGCGCGCCTTCAGGAACAGCCGGGCAAAGGTCGCGGCAACGGCGAGCGCGAGCCCCAGGCAAATCGTCCCAAGAATGCGCGCCATCGCCATGCCGGTTCAGCCCCTTCGCCTGCAAGGACGCGCGGCGGCGGCGCCCCGGAACCGGGGCTCGCCAGTGCCCGAATGACGCATTGCAGCATCACGATTTGGGGTGACACGTGCCATGCGACATGCCTATAAGTCGTATTACTGGATTGAGCAAACGTAATATCGGGTGCGACCGTCCGGCGGCTGAAATTCGCGCTTTCTCGCGCTGCGAAGATGGGGGTCGATCATGGCAAAATGGATAACGAAGGCGCGGATCGCGGTGGCGGCGGTGGCAATGCTGGCAACGGCGTCGTGCGGCGGCAGCGGCACTGCACCCAAGGCGCGCACCGAGTTCAATATCGGCTGGTCGATCTATGCGGGCTGGATGCCCTGGCCCTATGCCGAACAGGCCGGCATCGTGAAGAAATGGGCCGACAAATACGGGGTGAAGATCCACTTCACCCAGGTCAACGACTATGTCGAGTCGGTGAATCAGTTCAACGCCGGCAAGCTCGACGGCGTCACCGTCACCAACATGGACGCGCTCACCATTCCCGCCGCCGGCGGCAAGGATACCAGCGCGATCATCCTCGGCGACTATTCGAACGGCAATGACGGCATCGTCCTCAAGAACGCCAAGAGCCTGGCGGACATCAAGGGCCGCACCGTCTATCTCGTCGAGCTGTCGGTGTCGCACTACCTCCTCGCGCGCGGGCTCTCCACGGTGGGCCTGCAGCTTTCCGACGTGAAGACGGTCAACACCTCGGACGCGGACATCGTCGGCGCCTTCGCCAACCCGGCGGCTACCGCCGTCGTCACCTGGAACCCGCAGCTGACCGAAGTTGCCAAGCTGCCGGGCGCTGCCAAGCTGTTCGATTCGAGCCAGGTGCCCGCCGAGATCCTCGATCTGCTCGCTTTGGACACCGCGACGCTCAAGGCCAATCCGAACCTCGGCAAGGCGCTGGCAGGCATCTGGTACGAGACGATCCAGCTGATGCAGAAGAAGGACGCCGCGGGCGCCGCCGCCCGCGCCGCAATGGCCAAGCTCGCCGGCGCGACGCCGGAGGCGTTCGACGCACAGCTTGCCACCACGCACCTCTACGGTACGCCGCAGGATGCGGTTGCGGCAGTAAAATCGCCCGCGATCGGCGCGACCATGGTCAAGGTGCGCGACTTCAGCTTCTCCAAGGGGCTGTTCGGCCAGGGCGCCAAGTCGGCCGACGCGATCGGCATATCGGTGCCGGGCAAGACGATCGGCGACGCCAACAACGTCAAGCTGCGCTTCGACCCGACCTATATGGAGCTGGCCGCGGCCGGCAAGCTCTGAGGCCGGACCCCGTATGCGCTGGGTGAACATCCGACCCCGCCGCCGCACCGGCTGGCTGCTGGGGAGCCTGCCGCTGCTGCTGGTGGCGATCGTCTACCTCTTCGCCTCGGCAGCGCGGCACGCCGAGAATCCCTCGGACAAGCTGCTGCCCACGCCGGGCGCGATGGTCGAGGCGATGCACAGCCTGCTCGCCCAGGCCGACCCGTTGAGCGGGCGATTGATCTTCTGGGCGGACACGGTGGCGAGCCTCGAGCGGCTGGGCGTCGCGCTCGGCATCTGCGCGCTCTCGGCGCTGCTCGTCGGCATGGTGCTGGGCGTGCTCCCCGCCGCCCGCGCCACCTTCGGCGCCTTCGTGACGACGATCGCGGTGATCCCGCCGATCGCGCTGCTGCCGGTGCTGTTCATCGTCTTCGGGCTGGGCGACACCGCCAAGGTCGCGCTGATCGTGATCGGCGTCACCCCCTTCCTGATCCGCGACCTTGCCGATCACATCACCGCGATCCCGCAGGAGCAGCTGATCAAGGCGCAGACGCTCGGCGCCAGCAGCTGGCAGCTCGCGTTGCGCGTGGCACTTCCCCAGGCGCTGCCCCGGCTGATCGCCGGCATCCGCCTGTCGCTCGGGCCGGCCTGGGTGTACTTGATCTCGGCCGAGGCGATCGCGTCGGACGTGGGGCTCGGCTATCGGATCTTCCTGGTGCGGCGCTACCTCTCGATGGACATCATCATCCCCTACGTCGCCTGGATCTCGATCCTCGCCATCCTGATGGACGTGGCGCTGGCCCAGCTGAGCAAGCGCGCCTTTGCCTGGGCGCATGGAGCCGGCCGATGAGCGCGCTCCTCTCCTTCCAGAATGTCTGGCTCGAATATGGCGACAAGGTCGTGCTCGAGCGCGTCGCGCTCGACATCGCCGAGCGCAGCTTCGTCTCGATCGTCGGCCCCTCCGGGGCGGGCAAGAGCAGCTTCCTGCGACTCGCGCTCGGCCAAGAACGGCCGACCCGCGGCAAGATCCTGCTCGACGGCACGCCGCTGCCCGACGAATGCGGCCCCGATCGCGGCGTGGTGTTCCAGCGCTATTCGGTGTTCCCGCATCTGACCGCACTCAGGAACGTGATGTTCGAGCGCGAATGCGTCGGCGCGCCCTTCACCGCCCGGCTGTTCGGCGCCGCCCGTCGCCGGGCCCGCGACGAGGCCGCCGCGATGCTCGCCGAGGTGGGTCTGGGCGATGCGCTCGACCTCTACCCCGCCCAGCTTTCCGGCGGCATGCAGCAGCGGCTCGCCATCGCCCAGGCGCTGATCGCCCGGCCGCGCGTGCTGCTGCTCGACGAGCCGTTCGGCGCGCTCGATCCCGGTATCCGGCAGGACATGCACCGGCTGATCCTCAAGCTGTGGGAAGAGCATGCACTCACCGTGCTGATGGTCACCCACGACATTTCCGAGGCGTTCAACCTCGGCACCCGCGTGCTCACCTTCGACAAGCGTCGCGTCGATCCGCACGCCCCGCACCGCTTCGGCGCGACCGCCGTCTACGACCTTCACCTCACCCGCAAGCGGCGCGAGGCGATCGTCGAGGCGCAGCAGGAAGTATTACGATTGACAGAATCAGTAATAACAGGGAAAGAGGAATCACTGTGAAGGAACCCTCCTCCTCCCTCGCCCGGCTCAGCATGAGCCTGCCCGCCGAACTCTTCCGCCAGCTCGACGAAATGGTGGAGGATCGCGGGCTCCCCTCGC
The DNA here is from genome assembly GCF_003950455.1 of Sphingomonas sp. ABOLE. Lineage (NCBI taxonomy): Bacteria > Pseudomonadati > Pseudomonadota > Alphaproteobacteria > Sphingomonadales > Sphingomonadaceae > Sphingomonas > Sphingomonas sp. ABOLE. Next base: position 28,217 of record NZ_QQWY01000017.1, on the reverse strand, counting down.
GCTCGCAGCTGATCGCCGAGCTGATCCGCGACGAACTTGCCGAGCAGAGCGCCGCCTCGCGCCCCGAGGAGATGCTCGCGGGCACGATCACGCTCGTCTACCGCGCCGATCTCGGCCGGGTGCGGCACCAGCTGGCGCAGACCCAGGCCGAGTATCTGAAGGAGGTCATCTCCTCGCAGCACGTCTTTTTAGAAGACGATCAGTCGCTCGAGGTGCTGCTGGTCCAAGGGCCCGCACGGCGCCTGCGCGACCTGTGCGACGCGCTGCGCAAGGTGCGCGGCGTGCAGCAGCTGCGCCTCTTCACCACCACCGCGCTGCTGCCCCCGCTCCATGAGCAGGATGAGGCGGCGGCCCCAACCGGGAGCAAGACGGCATGAGCACACTCGCCGACCCCAATGCCGCACGTGACCATGCGCGGGCGATGGCCGGCACCGTCGTCGAGGCGATGCCGATCCTGCCTCCACACGCGGACGACCTGCCTGCGGGCGTCTCGGCCGACGACCTGGTCTGGGAAGAGACGATCGCCGCCGGCGGCTATGCCAGCCGCTTGCTGTCGCGCGGCAGCAGGCTGCGGCTGATCGACCTGCAGGGCGATGCCTGTGCCTCGCTCCAGCTGTTCAACGCCGCGATGCCCACCGAGCGCTTGAACGTCGCCGATACGGTGAAGGTGCAGTGGAACGCCTATCTCGGCACCGGCAGCCTGTTCCTCTCGGACATGGGCCGCGTGCTCGCCAGCATCGAGCACGATGACGCGGGCACGCACGACGCATTCTGCGGCGCCTCCAACGCCGCGTCGAACGAACGCCGCTATGGCGACGGCAGCAATTCGGGCCCCTACCCCAATGCGCGCGACCGGCTGCTGCTCGGCGCCGCCAAGCATGGCCTTGCGCGCCGCGACGTCCACCCTTGCGTGAACCTATTCAAGGGCGTCCGCATCGCCGCCGACGGCACCACCGACCCGCAGCTCGGGCCGTTCGCGCCCGGGCGCACGCTGGTGCTGCGCGCCGAAATGGACCTGATCGTCGTGCTGGCCAACTGCCCGCACGTGCTCGATCCGCGCCCCTGGACCGTCACGCCCCTGCGCGCCACCGCCTGGCGCGGGCCGGTGACGGGCGAGGACGATCCGATCCGCAACGCGACGCCCGAGCGGCAGCGCGCCTTCCTCAACACCGAAGACTGGGTCCGCCGCTGATGGAACAGGATGTGGCACTTGCCGGCCTCAACGGCCGGGTGATCCATGACGAGATCGTCCCCGCCCGCGCGCCCTGGCTGCACCGCGTGAAGGCGGGCGAAACGCTCCGCGTCGTCGACCTCGAAGGCAACCAGGCGGTCGATTTCCTCCTCTACGCCACGCACGACGATGCCGAGCGCTACAGCGCGCAGGACACGATCGCGGCGCAGGCCAATATCTTCCTGCGCACCGGCAGCGTGCTGCGCTCGAACGAGGGCCGGTCGATGATGACGATCACCGCGACGGCGGTCGAGTATCACGACACGATCGGCGGCGCCTGTTCCTGCGAGTCCAACACGCTGCGCTACGGCCATTTCACCAAGGCGCAGCACGCCTGTGTCGACAATTTCCTCGAAGCCAATCTCCGCGACGGCCGGGGCAAGCGCGACATCGTATCGAACGTCAATTTCTTCATGAACGTGCCGGTCGAGGCCGATGGTGCGCTGGGCATCGTCGACGGCATCTCGGCGCCCGGCCTGACCGTGGACTTGCGCGCAGAAATGGATGTGACCGTGGTCGTTTCGAATTGCCCGCAGATCAACAATCCCTGCAACGGCTTCAACCCCACCCCCGTCCGCATGATCGTCACCGCATGAGCGTCCAGACCGTCCTGATCGCCAATCGCGGGGCGATCGCCTGCCGGATCATCCGCACGCTCAAGACAATGGGCATCCGCTCGGTCGCAGTCTTCTCCGATGCCGACGAGGCCTCGCGCCACGTCGCGCTCGCCGACATCGCGGTGCGGATCGGCCCGGGCCCGGCGGCGGAAAGCTATCTCGACGTCGCCCGCATCCTCGCAGCCGCCAAGGAAACCGGCGCCGACGCGATCCACCCCGGCTATGGCTTCCTCTCCGAGAACGCCGCTTTCGCCGAGGCCTGCGAAGCCGCCGGGATCGCCTTCATCGGCCCGACCCCGGACAGCATCCGCGCCTTCGGCCTCAAGCACAGCGCCCGCGCGCTCGCCGAGGCGGAGAACGTCCCCCTCGCTCCCGGTACCGGGCTGCTCGACAGCGTCGAGGCCGCGCTCGAGGCGGCGGAGCGCATCGGCTATCCGGTGATGCTCAAGGCGACCGCCGGCGGCGGCGGCATCGGCATGCGCGTGTGCACCGACGAACAGGCGGTGCGCGACGGCTATGCCGCGGTCGCCCGGCTGGGCGCCGGCAATTTCGGCGATGCCGGGCTGTTCCTCGAACGCTTCGTGCCGCGCGCGCGCCATGTCGAGGTGCAGATCTTCGGCGACGGCCAGGGCCGCGTCGTCGCCCTCGGCGAGCGCGATTGCTCGCTCCAGCGCCGCAACCAGAAGGTCGTGGAAGAGGCCCCCGCCCCGCACCTTCCCGAACGCGTCCGCGCCGCCCTGATCGAGGCGGCGGTGCGGCTGGGCCAGGCGGCCAATTATCGCTCCGCCGGCACGGTCGAGTTCCTCTACGATCCGGCGCGCGAGGACTGGTTCTTCCTCGAAGTGAACACCCGCCTCCAGGTCGAGCACGGCGTCACCGAGGAAGTGACCGGGGTCGACCTGGTCGAGTGGATGGTCCGCGGTGCGGGCGGCGACTACAGCTTCCTCGACACCACCGTCCCTGCCCCCAAGGGCTGGTCGATCCAGGCCCGGCTCTATGCCGAGGACCCGGCGGTCGACTTCCGCCCCGCCTCGGGCACGCTCACCGAAGTGGCCTTCCCGGAAGGCGTCCGCGTCGAGAGCTGGGTGGAGTCGGGTAGCGCGGTTTCCTCCTTCTACGACCCGATGCTCGCCAAGCTGATCGTCCACGGCGAGGACCGCGAGTCCGCCGTCGCGGCGATGCAGGCGGCGCTCGACCATACCCGCTTCGCCGGCATCGAGACCAATGTCCGCTGGCTGCGCGACGTGGCCCGCAGCGAAGACTTCGTCACCGGCGACGTCTCGACGCGCTCGCTCGAAACCGTCGTCCATCGCCCGCAGAGCATCGTCGTCCGCTCGGCCGGCACCGCGACCAGCGTGCAGGATTATCCCGGCCGCGTCGGGCTGTGGGATATCGGCGTGCCGCCTTCGGGCCCGATGGACGCGCGCGCCTTCCGCCTCGGCAACATGCTGCTCGGCAACGACAGCACCGCGCCCGGGCTGGAGATGACCGCCACCGGTCCGACGCTTCAGTTCAACACCGCGACCCGCATCGTCCTGACTGGCGCCGACTTCGCCGCGACGCTCGATGACGCCCCGGTACCGCGCAACAAGCCGATCGCCATCGCCGAAGGCCAGATTCTGGCGCTGGGCCGCGTCACCGGCGGCGGCATGCGCGGCTATATCCTGTTCGCCGGCGGGCTCGACGTGCCGAGCTATCTCGGCAGCGCCAGCACCTTCGATCTCGGCGAGTTCGGCGGCCATGGCGGGCGCGTGCTTCGTGTCGGCGACACGCTGCACCTCACCGATCATGCGCCGGCGGTGATCCCCGGTCCGCGCGCGGTTCCGCGGGAGCAGCTCGGCCCCGACTGGACGATCCGCGTCCTCTACGGCCCGCACGGCGCGCCCGATTTCTTCGCGCCGGAGGATGTCGATACGATCCTCTCCGCCGAGTGGAAGGTCCATTACAACAGCAACCGCACCGGGGTGCGGCTGGTCGGCCCCAAGCCGCACTGGGCGCGCAAGGACGGCGGCGAGGCGGGGCTCCACCCGTCGAACATCCACGATAACCCCTATGCGATCGGCGCGCTGGATTTCACCGGCGACATGCCGATCATCCTCGGCCCCGACGGCCCCTCGCTCGGCGGCTTCGTCTGCCCGTTCGTGGTGATCGCGGCGGACCTGTGGAAGATCGGCCAGCTCGCGCCGGGCGACCGCATCCAGTTCGAGCAGGTCAGCCTCGACGAGGCCGATGCCGCCGCAGCAGCCGAAGAGGCCTGGATCGAAGGCCGCGCCGCCACAGCGCTGAGCCCCGCCAAGGGCGGCGGGCGCGACGCGATCCTGGTCGACCTGCCCGCCAAGGGCCGCCGCCCGCGCGTGCTGTTCCGCCGCCAGGGCGATCGCAACCTGCTGGTCGAATATGGCCCGATCACGCTCGACCTCGAGCTGCGCCTGCGCGTCCATGCCGCGACCACCGCGCTGGCCGAACTCGCGCTGCCGGGCATTCTCGATATCGTGCCGGGCATCCGCTCCTTCCAGGTGCATATCGACGGCATCCGCCTGAAGGAGGCGGCGCTGATCGAGCGGCTGACGGCGATCGAAGACGCGCTCGGCGATCTCGAGGATTTCGTCATCCCCTCGCGCATCGTCCACCTGCCGCTCAGCTGGAACGATCCCGCGATCCACGAGACGATCCAGCGCTACATGCGCGTGGTCCGCGACGACGCCCCCTGGTGCCCGGACAATATCGAGTTCATCCGCCGCGCCAACGGGCTGGCGAGCGCCGAGGAGGTCCACCGGATCATCTTCGACGCGAGCTACCTCGTCTATGGCCTGGGCGACGTGTATCTCGGCGCGCCGGTCGCCACCCCGATCGATCCGCGCCACCGGCTGGTCACCACCAAGTACAACCCGGCCCGCACCTGGACGCCGCCCAACGTGGTCGGCATCGGCGGCGCCTATATGTGCATCTATGGCATGGAGGGCCCGGGCGGCTACCAGCTGTTCGGCCGCACCATCCAGGTGTGGAACACCTATCGCCAGACCGGCGCCTTTGCCGAGGGCAAGCCCTGGCTGCTGCGCTTCTTCGACCAGATCCGCTTCTTCCCCGTCAGCCATGAAGAGTTGACCGAATGGCGGCGCGACTTCCCGCTCGGGCGCCGCGAGATCAAGATCGAGGAAACCGAGTTCCGGCTCTCCGAGTACCGCGAATTCCTCGCCGAGAACGCGCGCTCGATCGCTGCATTCGAGAAGCAGCGCAACGCCGCCTTCGCCGCCGAGCGCGCCGATTGGGAACGTAAGGGCGAGTTCGACCGCGTCGCCAGCCTCACCGAAAGCGCGGATGACAGCGCCGATGAGGCGGTGACGGTGCCCGAAGGCGCCGAGCTGGTGGAAGCGCCGTTCGGCGGCAGCGTGTGGAAGCTGCTCAAGGAGGTCGGCGACCCGATCGATGCGGGCGAGACCATCGCCGTGCTGGAGGCGATGAAGATGGAGTTCCCGGTGACCAGCCCGGCGGCGGGCACGGTCGCCGCGCTCTATGTCGCCGAACGCCAGACCGTTACGCCTGGCTCGCCGGTGCTGGCGCTGGTGCGGGCATGACGGCGCTCGACCGGCTCTCCGTCGCAGGCATTGCCGCCGAGGTGCAGGCGGGCAGGCGCAGTGCGGTCGCGGTGATCGGGGACGTGCTGGTGCGGCTCGATGCGTACGATGCGATCCAACCGGCGGTGTGGATTGCACGGTTCGAGCCCGATGCGCTGCGTGCGATGGCCGCTGCGGTAGATGCGCGCGTCGCCGCTGGCGAGACATTGCCACTGGCCGGCGTGCCTTTCGCGGTGAAGGACAACATCGATCTCGCGGGGCTCGCCACCACCGCTGCCTGCCCCGCCTTTGCCTATGAGCCGGAGCAATCGGCAACCGTGGTCGCAAAGCTGGTGGCGGCCGGGGCAATCCCGGTGGGCAAGGCCAATCTCGACCAGTTCGCCACCGGCCTCAACGGCACGCGCAGCCCGTACGGCATCCCGCGCAACGCCTATAACCGCACCTGGGTAAGCGGCGGCTCCAGCTCGGGCTCGGCCGTTGCGGTCGCCGCCGGGCTGGTCGCCTTCGCGCTCGGCACCGACACCGCGGGTTCGGGCCGCGTACCCGCCGCGTTCAACCATCTCGTCGGCCTCAAGCCGAGCAAGGGCCGCTGGAGCAGCACCGGCCTAGTTCCCGCCTGCCGCACGCTCGACTGCATCACCGTGTTCGCCGGCACCACCGAGGACGCCGCGCTGGTCGACACGGTTGCCGCCGGCTTCGACGCGACGGACTCGCTCTCCCGCGCGCTGCCCGATGTGCCCCGCGCGCATCGCCGCATCGGCGTGCCGCGCGCCGAGCGATGCCGCTGGTTCGGCGACATCGAGTCCGAATATCTCTACCGCCAGGCGCTCGCCGGCCTCGATGCCGAGCTGGTCGAGATCGACCTCGCCCCGCTCGATGAAGCCGCCCGCCTGCTCTACGATGGCCCGTGGGTCGCCGAGCGCACCGCCGCGCTGCAGGACCTGTTGCTCGACAACCCCGACGCCATCCACCCGGTGGTGCGCGAGATCGTCGAGGGCGGCTTCAGCTACAACGCGGTCGATGCGTTCAACGGCGCCTATCGCCTCGCCGACCTCGCCCGCATCACGGCGGCGATGTGGGACCAGGTCGACCTGCTCGCCCTCCCCACCGCGCCGACCAGCTACCGCGTGGCGGAGATGCTCGAAGCACCCATCGCGCTCAATGCGAGCCTCGGCGCCTACACCAATTTCGTGAACCTGCTCGACATGGCGGCGATTGCCGTGCCGGCCGGCAGCTATGCCAGCGGCGTCGGCTTCGGCGTGACGCTGATGGGCCCGGCGGGCACCGATCGCGCGCTGATCGACGCGGCGAACGCATTTTTCCCCGCGCCGGCATCCCCGCCGCCGCTGGACCTGGAGGGACGGATGGAAACGGTGAAGCTCGCGGTCGTAGGCGCCCATCTCGAAGACATGCCGCTGCACTGGCAGCTCACCTCGCGCGAAGCGAAGTTCGTCACCGCCACCACGACGGCGCCGACCTACAAGCTCTACGCCATGGCCGAGAGCGTGCCGCCCAAGCCCGCGCTGGTCCATAGCGAAGACGGCGCCGCGATCGCGCTGGAAGTGTACGAGCTCGACATGGCCGCGTTCGGCAGCTTCGTCGCCGAAGTGCCGCCACCGCTGGCGATCGGTACCGTGACGCTGGCCGATGGCAGCATGGTCAAGGGCTTCGTCGCCGAGCCACGCGCGATGACCGGCGCCGAGGACATCACGTCGCTGGGTGGCTGGCGGGCCTATATCGCACGGGGCTGAGCCTGTGCCTCAAAGCTGTCATCCCGACGGAAGCCGGGATCCATTGGCGCTCCGTATTGGCAGGAGCTGCGACCGAGAAGCGAATGGATTCCGGCTTTCGCCGGAATGACAGATGGGAAGAGTCAGTCGTTCGGCCGCGCGGGCACCGGATACACGATGAAGTCCGCGTGCCGGTCCACCACCGGCACCGGCCCGGCCTTCTCCGCCGCCGCGCGGAGCTCCTCGATCGCCGAGGGTGCCAGCGGGAGCGGATGCTCGTCGGGATGGGTCGGCGCCTGCATCCCATAGTCCTTCCCCGGCGTGGTCGTCATCTCGATATGCGCCCCGAGCAGCGCCCGGATCGGGTGCGTCCTGGCGAACGCCGCCAGCCGCTCGGCACTCGCGCGGAAATCATCGAAATGGTTCAGCGGCACGTACAGCCGCCCCGGATAGAGCATGTCGCCCGAGAACAGCAGCCGCGTCCGCGCATCATAGACCATGATGTGCGCCGGCTGGTGCCCCGGCGTCGCCAGCACGTCGAGCACCCGCCCGCCCAGGTCATAGCGGGCCACATCGCGCGGCCAGTCGGTGAAGTGGAAGAATGCCGCCACCTCCGCGGGCTTGAGCCCCACGACGTCCGTGTCCGGCCGATCGCGAAACTCGTCATCGCCGGCATGATGGTCGCCATGGCCGTGCGAATGCGCGACGACCAGCCGGATTGGGCGCCCGCCGTGCCTGGCCCGCCAGCCGGCGATGAGCCGATCCACCGTCGGCCGGATCTTGAGCCCGCCCGCGCCGGTATCGAGCAGCAGCGCCCGATCGCGGCCGAAGAGCAGGTACAGGAACGGCGCCTCGAAATTGGTCTTCACCGATTGGCGGATCACGAAGGTGTCGCGATCGATCGCCTGTACCTGCGTTGCGGGCTCACGCGCCGCCGCTCCGTTGATCCAGGGCGCGAACGCCAGCGGCTTCGGGTCCGCCGCGCCGAGCAGCAGAAAGGCGCCCAGGCCAAGCGAAAAGCGGCGTCGAAGGTGGGTCATATGCCCCATGCTGGGCCACGCATCGCCCCCGGACAAGCCGCCAAATCCCCCGCTACGTCAAACGACTTACGGCGTGCAGCCCCCGTTTCGGTCATCTTCCCATCATCGGAAACACGGGCGAGGACCGGGCGCGACTATGGATGCAGCTGTACCGACCAACTTCGAACCGACCGGCGTGCAGGGCGGCCCGGTCAAGCGCTTCATCTTCACCTGGTTCCAGCCGGCGGTGCTGCTGGCGATGATCCTGTTCTGGACGCTGGCGCCGGACTCGATCGCCAAGGCGTCCGTCGCGGTCGGGATCGGCATCGTCTTCAAGCTCTGCCTGCTCGGCATGGAGCGGATCAGCGAGCGCCACCGCCACTGGCGGCTGACCTGGAAGGAGCTCGCCAGCGACCTCTTCTACGTGGGCATGAGCTACACGCTGATCAAATATGCCGGCAAGCAGTTCGGGGACGACGCGATCATCGACGCGATCAAGCAGTATTTCCACCTCAAGACCGCCTGGGCCGGGCAGATCCCGATCCTGTTCCAGGCGCTCGCGATCCTGCTGATCTTCGATTTCGGCCAGTATTGGATGCATCGCGGCATGCACAACTGGGGGCCGCTGTGGCTCACCCATGCGCCGCATCACCACATCACCCAGCTCAACGCGCTGAAGGGCTCCGTCGGCAACCCGATCGAGCTGTTCCTGATCGGCCTCAGCCTGGGCGGCTTCTTCGACTTCCTGCCGCGCGCAGCCCTGCTCGCCGGGGGCATCGGCATGGCGATCGGCGCCTATACCCATGCGAACATCCGCTTCAACACGCCGCGCTGGTGGTCCTTCCTGTTCAACACGGTCGAGCATCACAGCCTGCACCACTCGCCCGATTACGACAGCAGCCGGACCAACTACGCCAACACCTTCATCTTCATCGACCGGATCTTCGGCACCTGCCGTGACTCCGAGGCCGCGCATGTCGGGCTCGACGATTGCCGTCGGCTGGGGATCAAGGAGCAGATGCTCTACCCGTTCCGGCCGGTCGCCCGTTGGGTCAAGCAGTTGCGCGCACCGCGCCTGCCCGAAGCGGTGGCCGCCGAATGAGCTGGCTGCGCGCGATCGACTGGATCTGGCACGTCCGCGGTACGCTGGCGCTGCCCGCTCGCCCCACCTCCTTCAACGCGTTGGAGCCCGTGTTCGAGGAGCGCGGCACCACGGTGGAGCGTGGCCCCGACACACTCGCGTTCCACAAGGACAATCCGGACTCGCAGGACAAGCTCGCCTCGTTTGAGCACGGCACGCTGCAGTTCGTCGCGACGGAGAAGGGCCCGGCGCTTCGCTACGACCTGACCAGCCATCCGCTGCTCTGGTGCTTCATCGCCCCCGCGCCCTTCGCCGCGCTGGCCTATGCCGCACAGCCGATGCGCACTCCCGGCTATATCTTCGCCGGCATCTTCGCGGCGCTGTATCTCGCCGGTCGCGTCATCGAGCAGCGCAACGCCCACAAGCTGTTCCGCGAGCGGCTGCTCGGAACCGACACCGCCGAGGCGGTGCCGGCCTGACGCGCCCTCAAGGCCGCTGGAACGTCCAGCGGCCGATATCGCTTGCACCATCGAACGGCATCAGCGCGGGCGTGCTTCGCCCGATCGCGACCAACGCCCTGGGGTGCTTGGCATCCGCCTGTGCCTTGGGCTGGATACGGTAGCTGCCGTCGGTCAGCTGGTCGATCCGCCACAGCTGCTCGGCCGCGCCGGTGAAGGCAGGTACCGCTTGCACGCTGCCCTCAGGGCCCACCGCCAGCGCACGCTCGGTGCCGGCGATGAGGATCTTGTAATAGGGCGCGCCGAACGCCCCGCCCGCCCCTTCCGCTGGCGCGATCGTCCAGAGCTGGTGCGCGCGCATCATGTAATCGCCCAGGTCCACCTCGATCGCGCCTTCGGGCCAGCTGACGCGGTTCTCGGCGAGCGTCTGGTTCTGGATAGGACCGGTCGGGTCGCCGGGCTTGGCGAAGAAGCTGCGGCGCACGTCGAACGGCATGCGCACGAAATCGACCGCGAGCTCCAGCGCCCCGCCGCCGCGTTCGGACTGGATCTCGTAGGTGCCGGCGGGCAGGTTCTCGCCCGCCACCGGCCAGCCGTCCTTCCACAGCAGCGGCAGGATGCCGAGCACGCTGCGCCCGCCGCGATCCAGATCGGATTCATAGTGCATCGAGAATTTCTCGACCCCGTCGCCCAGGTCGAGCAGCCCGAAATGCCCCGGGCCATATTGCCGCGCGCGCCCCGCCACGACCAGCTTGCCGCCGCCCTGGAGCAGCGGCACGCCCATATTGTCGACGAACGGCCCGGTCGGGCTGCGCGACCGGCCGACGCGGATGTTGTACGAGGAGTTCGGCCCGTCGCAACAGGTGCCATGGGTGCCGAGCAGATAGTACCAGCCGTCGCGGTGCAGTAGCGCGGTGGCCTCCATGTCGATCGCGACGTCGACCGGCTGGCTGCCCGGCATCTTGTCCCCGGTCTTGGGATCGAGTTCGAGCATCCGGATATAGCCGAAATAGGTGCCGTAGCTTAGCCACAGCCGCCCCTCGGCGAAGAGGAAGGCGGGGTCGATCGCATCGGCCGGCTCCAGCCCGTTGGTCGAGGCGACGATGCCGACATCGTGATAGCCGAAGTCGGGCGACTTGGGGTCGAGCGACTTGGTCCACATCACCTTGACGTTGCTGGCATGGCCGCCGTTCATGCCGCCGCCGCCGACCGCATAGGCGACGTAGAAGCGGTCGTCGATCTTGATCACGTCGGGCGCGACGCCGCCGCCGGGCCGCTCGCCGCCGCTCGCCCAAGTCCAGCCATCCTCGGAGACAAGCCCGCCGCCGCGCGTGCCGAAGGTCCACCAGCGGCCGTCCGAGTACGTGATCGTGGAAGGATCGTGGATGAACGGCTCGCCCGCCAGCTGGGCGGAGGCGGCCTGGGGCTGCGCGAGCAAGAACAGCGCGGCGAGCGAAGGGCTTGCGAACTTCATGGCGTTCCTCACTGCACGTCGATGGTGATGTCGCGGATCGGCTTGCCGGCCTCGTCGACGAAGCGGGCGCAGAAATCGCTGAGGCCGGGGCCGTTGATCACCGCGCCCCGCAGCACGTTGCGGCCCTTGCGCAGCGTGATCGGCCGCGACACCACGTCGTCCATCACCATCCGCCGGTCGCCATAGAGCCCGGCCACCTCGCTGCCGTTCAGCCACCAGCGAGACGCCGAGTTGGAGCCCATCGCCAGCCGCACGCCGCGCATCTCGCGCGGGGCGTTCACCACCGTTACCGCCCAGAAGATCACGCCATAGGTCGGCTTGCCGAGCCCCTGCGCGAGGTAGAAGAGCTTCACGTCGAACAGGCTGGAATCGAGCGCGTGCCAGCGCAAGGCACCGGGCGCGCTGTCGCCGTCGCGCGGCACGCCGTCGAACGTGCCGGGATAGGTGGCAGGCGCGATCGCCGCGCGGACATAGGTGGGGGTGAAGCCGGTGTTGGTGCGGTTGGGCTTCACCACCGGCTCGAGCAGCAGCCAGCGGCGAAGGAAGCCATCGGCATCGGGCGCGATCGGATCGGCAGAGGCCGGCGTGAAATAGGGCGCGAGCCCGGTGGGCGGCGGCAGCTTTTCTTCCACCATGCCGGCGGTCTGCGCGTGCAGAGCTGCCGGTGCGGTCAACGCCAATGCCAGCGCGCACCACCGCGCAGCCGAACGGGGCCTGCCCATCGCCATTGTCTCCTCTCCCCGGCGACTCGAAGCGGCCGCCTTTGTTATCGGTAACAGCATGGCTAGGCGGCGGCACACTGCGCCGTCAACTGGCGAAACGATTGCCTCGCCTGCCGCACCCGCCGCCGAACGACTTACACTCGTCTTTCCAATGCTATAGCGATGTCCTGCAAGAGACCGATATCGCGTCGGACCCGCTTGATTTTCTCCGGCTAAACTGTCCTAATGTGCGCGCTAACATCCGAGGCTTTCGGCTCATGACGCCGGCAGCACTTAGGGGAGGAACCGCCGTGAAGATCGCTTATGCCGCCATGGCCGCGGCCATGCTCGCCGTGCACCCCGCCCAGGCGCAGACCGCGCCGACCGCCGCTGCACAGACCGCCATTGTGGAGGACTTCAAGCCCTCGACGCTCAACCAGCCGGGGCAGCAATTTCCGCAGGTCAACTCGCAGGGCTATGTCCGCTTCCGCGTCATGGCTCCCGACGCCACCGCGGTAAAGGTCAGCCTCGGCCTGGGCGGACGCGGCGGCACCACGCTCGCCAAGGCGGCGGACGGCAGTTGGACCGGGACCACCGAAGGCCCGCTCGACGAAGGCTTCCACTACTATCACCTCACGATCGACGGCGGCACCTTCAACGACCCCGGCACGCGCAACTTCTACGGCTCCACCCGTTGGGAAAGCGGCATCGAGATCCCCGCGCACGACGCCGATTTCTATGCGCTCAAGGACGTGCCGCATGGCCGGGTCGAGCAGATCCTGTTCCCCTCCCCCAGCACCGGCACCCAGCGCCGCGCCTTTGTCTACACGCCCCCCGGCTACGAGAAGAACGCCAGCACCCGCTATCCCGTGCTCTACCTCCAGCATGGCTGGGGCGAGGACGAGACGGCGTGGAGCAACCAGGGCCACGCCAACCTCATCCTCGACAACCTGCTCGCCGCGGGCAAGACGCGGCCATTCCTGATCGTCATGACCTATGGCATGACCAACGACGTGCGGCCGGGCCAGCCCGGCGGTCTCGCCAGCTTCGACATCAAGCCGTTCCAGACGGTGCTGTTGAACGAGTTGGTCCCCTATGTCGACGCGCACTACCGCACGCTGGCCGACCAGAAGCACCGGGCAATGGCCGGCCTGTCGATGGGCGGGTTCGAGACCAAGCTGATCGCGCTCAAGAATCTCGACCGCTTCGCCTATATCGGCCTGCTGAGCGGCGGCACCATCTCGCTGGAGGACGTCAACGCCACGCCGGGCTATCGAGACAAGGTGAAGCTCACCTTCGTCAGCTTCGGCAGCCGCGAGCTGGAAGGCGGTCGCTCGGGTCCGCCGGGTGGCCCCAAGGTCGATCCGCGTGCGAATGCCGAGGCGATCAAGGCGGCAGGCATCCCCAGCGCCTTCTATGTCTCGCCGGGCACGGGCCATGAGTTCCAGACCTGGCGGCGCAGCCTGCACGAGATGGCGCCGCTGCTGTTCCGCGACTGACCATTTCCGCCCGGGCCCTCGAGAAATTCGATTGCGCGCGCATTTCGCTGCAAATATGCGCAATCGCAGACAGTGCCGTCGCGGGGGCAAATCGCGGCGGCGCGCCGGGCAAGACAGGGGCGAAGCAGGGTGCGCAGCGCGAAGCGGCAGGATCTACATGTCGTGCGCCGTCGGAGCGGCCCGGCCGCGCTCGCCCTGCTGCTTGCCTCGACCGGCGCCGCCGTCGCGCAGGAGGCGCCCCCGCCCTCGCTCAGCTTCCAGGCGGCGCTCGCCCGGCTCGACAAGGCCTCGCCGGCGCTCAGCGGCGAGGACCATGCCGTCCGCGCCAGCGAGGACATCGCCGCTGCCACCCGCACGCTGCGCCGCCCGGTGGTCACCACCTCGGCGAGCGTGATCGAGTATCAGAAGACGCTCTCGGTCGACCTGTCCGAACCCAAGACCGACGCGCTCAATGCCGCCAACGGCTTCCTCGACCAGATCGGCGGCCAGTTCTCGGGCGAAAGCGCCCAGATCGTGGCGCAGGTGACCCAGCGGATCGGCGCGGCCCTGCCCCGGCTGTTCGGTGCGATCCCCAACACGCTGGAGTTCCAGACCCGCGACACCGTGTTCCGCCCGGCGATCACCGCGGCGATGCCGCTCTACACCGGCGGCGCGATTCCCGCAGTGCAGAAGGGTGCCGATGCAGCCGTAGGCATCGCCCGCGCCAAGCAGGCCGGCGGGCAGGACCTGTCGCGGGTCAATCTGGTGCGCGCCTATTTCGGCCAGAAGGTCGCGAGCCAGCTGACCGTCTCCACCCGCGAACAGCTCGAAGCCTTCGATCGTCACCTCTCCGACGCGCGCAAGCTGGAGGCGCAAGGCGTGCTCGCCCATGCCCGGGTGCTGGAGGTGGAGGTCGCGCGCAACACCGCCCAGCGCGCCCATGAGCATGCCCGCAGCGAGGAGGCGATCGCCACCGATATGCTGGCGCGACTGCTCGACCAGCCCATGGGCGTCACCGCCTCGACCCCGCTGTTCGTCCATTCGGAGCCGCTGCCGCCGCTCCAGCGCTTCCTCGACGGCATCGACCAGTCTCCGCGCGCGCAGGGCGCCGATGCCGCGAAGAGCGCAGCGCAGGCCGGGGTGGATCTCGCACGCTCGCGCTACCGCCCCCAGGCCTTTGCCTTCGGCAGCTACAACGCCAACCGCAACAACGCGCTGCCGACCGAGCCCGACTGGATCGCCGGCATCTCGCTGCGCATGACGTTGCTCTCCAATTTCGATCGGCAGAAGGCGCTCTCGGCCGCGCGCGAGAACCACGCCGCCGCCGCCGATGCCGCCGCGCAAGCACGCCGCGACGTGGCCGGCGAGATCGTCCGCGCCTGGAACATCGCAGAGGCGGCGCGCCGCTCCTTCCTGCTGCTCGACGCCAACCTCGCCGCCGCGCAGGAGAATCTGCGCGTGCAGCAGCTCTCCTTCCGCGAGGGCGAGGTCGCGTCGTCGGCGCTGATCGATGCCGAGGCGGCGCTTGCCACGGTACGCACCCAACGGCTCGTCGCCGCCTATGAATATGACCTGGGGCTGATGGCGCTGCTCGCCGCCAGCCACCGCGTCGATGAATACAGCACCTTGATGGCGCGTGCCGACCGGCACGTGGAGGACCAGCAATGACCGACGAGACCACAGCCCCGCCGCGCCGCAAGCCGCCCATTCTTGCGATCGTGCTGGGCATTGCGTTGGTGGTGCTGATCGTCGGCGGACTGTGGCTCGCCAACCGTCCTGCGCCGGAGCAGCTGCAGGGCATGGTCGATGCCGATGAGGTGAACGTGGCCACCAAGGCACTCGCCCGCGTCGAGACGCTGGTGGCCGAGGAGGGCCAGCGGGTCCGCGCCGGCACGCTGCTCGCTACGCTGTCGAGCCCGGAGATCGCCGGCGGCAAGGCGCAGGCGCAGGGCGCGGTGGACGCCGCCCGCGCGATCGCCTCGGAAACTAACGAAGGCGCGCGGCAGGAAGACATCGCCTCGCTGCGCTCGACCTGGCAGGCGGCGCAGGCGGCGGCCGATCTCGCCGCGGTGACCAGCCGACGCACCGCCAACCTCTACGCGCAGGGTGTCGTCGCGGCGCAGCGGCGCGACGAGGCGGCGGCGGCGCGCGAGACCAGCGCCAAGCAGGCCGAAGCCGCCCGCCAGCAGTATCTCAAGGCGCTCGCCGGTGCCCGCCCGCAGAACAAGCAGGCGGCCAATGCGCAGGTGCGCATCGCCGAGGCGGCGCTGCAGACCGCCACCGCACTCGGCCGCGAGACGCAGCTCGTCTCGCCGATCGACGGCGAGGTGTCGCGCAAGCTGGTGCAGCCCGGCGAAGTCGTCAGCCCGGTAATCCCCGCCTATCAGGTGCTCGACATCGACCATGCCTGGGTGGCGCTCACGGTGCGCGAGGATCGCTTCAAGGGGATCGCGATGGGCAAGCGGCTGCGCGGCCATATCCCCGCGCTCGGCCGCGACGGCGATTTCGCGGTCTACCAGATCGCCCCGCGCGGCGACTTCGCGACGTGGCGCGCGACGCGGCAAGCCTCGGGCTATGACGTCCGCGCCTTCGAGGTGAAGCTGCGCCCGGCCGCGGCGATCCCCGGCCTGCGCCCCGGCATGAGCGTGCTGTTCGACTGGCCGCAATGAGCGCGTTCGGCCGCGCCTTGCGGGCGGAGCTGCGCCATCTGGCGCGCGACCGCTGGGACCTGGCCGGGCTGACGCTGATCCCCGCGCTGCTGCTGTTCCTGATCGGCGCGATGTTCTGGCAGGGATCGATGCGACGGCTGCCGATCGTGGTGGTCGACGACGATCGCAGCTCGGCGAGCCGCGCCATCCTCCGCGCGATCGATGCAGCGCCGCTGGTGCACATCGTCGCGACGCGCGCCACCGAGGAGCAAGCGGTGGAGGAAGTGCGGCGCGGCCATGCCAATGGCTTCGTCCATCTGCCCAAGGATCTCGGCGCGGGGCTGGCCCGACACCGCACGCCGGTGATCCGCATCCTCTACAATGCCAGCTTTCTCTCCTCGGGCTCGCAGGCAGCGAGCGGCGCGGCGAGCGCGGTGCAGGCCGCCGCCGCGTCGCTGGTCGTGGACCAGCTTTCCGGCCATGCCCTGCCGCCCAATCCGACGCGACGCTTCGCGGTGGAGGCGGTGCCGCTCAACAACGCGGCGTCCAGCTTCGAATGGTTCCTCAGCACGCTGATCTATCCGGCGGTACTGCATCTGGTTACGGCCGTCACCGCCGCCATGGCGCTGGGGCGCGAGCTGGAGGCCCGGTCGCTCGGCGACTGGGCAGCGCGCAGCGGCGCGATCGTGCCCGCGCTGTTCGGCAAGCTGCTGCCCTATGTCGCGGCGGCGAGCCTGTGGGGCATCGCCTGGCTGCTGTTCGTCACGCTGGCGCGCGGCTGGCGGGTCGAAGGCAGCATTGCGGCGATTGTCGCGGCGCAGACGCTCTTCTATCTCGGCACCGCCGCGATCTCCGCGCTGCTGGTGGCGGCGACGCGCGAGACCGCCACGGCGCTGTCGGTCTGCGCGGTCTATGCCGGTTCGGCGCTGGCCTATGCGGGCGCCACCCTGCCGCTCAACGGCGGCAGCGGCTTTGCGCGCTTCTGGAGCGAGGTGCTCCCCCTCACCCATTATCTCGCGCTCCAGACCGGGCAGCTGGGCGGACAGGATCTCGCCACCATTCTGCCGCCGATGCTGGCGCTGCTCGCCTATGTCCTGGTGCCGGGCACGCTCGCCTGGGTGTTGATCCGGCGGCAGGCGCAATGAGTTTCGTCGCCGCCTTCCGCGCCACCTGGGCGACGGTGCTGAGCTCGCGCACCCTGCTCAGCACGATGCTGCTCGCGGTGGTGCTCTACGCCTTCTACTATCCCGCGCCGTACAGCCAGGAAGTCGCGCAGCAACTGCCGGTGGTGCTGGTCGACGAGGATGCCAGCGCGCTCAGCCGCCAGCTCGTCCGCGACCTCGAAGCAACGCGCGCGGTGATCGTCGTCGATCATGCACCGAGCGTTGCCGAGGCGCAGGCGCGGCTCCACGCGGGCAAGGCCGACGGCGTGGTGCTGATCGCGCGCGGTCTCCAGCGCCAGCTGCGCACCGGTGCGCCGGGAGCGGGGATCGCGGTGTGGGTCAACGCTTCGTATCTGCTCCGGGCGAGCACGATCGGTGAGACGGTGACGGAGGTGCTGCGCGATCTCGCCGTCGAAAAGCTCGACATGCTGGGCCAGGCGGTGCGCGCCGGGCCGCCGGTGACCATCGTGCGCGAGCCGATGTTCAACCCGACCGCAGGCTACAAGGGCTATGTCTTCCCCGCCGTGGCGATCGTCATCATCCAGCAGACCTTGTTGTTCGGCGTCGCGACCTTCGTCGGCGGGCGGCGGCGCGAGGGGCGGTGGCGAATGGGGCATGGCGAATATGCCGGCACCTGGGCGGCGTTCACCTCGGTGGGGCTGCTGACCTGCCTGTTCCTGTTCGGCTTCATCTTCTGGGTGCAGGGCATCCCGCGCGACGAGAATGTCGCGGGGATGCTGTTCGCCGCACCGTTGCTCGCCGCTGCAGTCGCCGGGCTGGGCCTTTGGCTCGGCAGCTATTTCGACCGCTCCGAGCGGGCGATGGTGATCCTCGCGCCCACCTCCGCACCTTTCTTCTTCCTCTCGGGCACCGCCTGGCCGCTCGACCAGATGCCCGGCTTCGTCCGCGCGCTGGCGCAGCTCATCCCCTCGACCAGCGGCGTGCATGTGTTCGTCCCGCTCAACCAGATGCACGCCAGCCTCGGCGACGTGGCGCCCGGGGTACTCACGCTGCTGGCGCTCGCGCTGCTCTATGGCGGGCTCGGCTGGTGGCGGATCGCCGGGTCCGGTCAGAAGCGGAAGCTGAGCCAGCCGGCGACGAAGTCCGAGCTCGCATAGCCCGCCTTGGTGAGTGCCGGCCCGGCGGCGAGATGCTCGTAGCGCCCGGTGAGCGACAGCCGCGGGGTGATCGCCCACACCGCCTGCACCCGCGCGACATCGGCGGTCCGGGAGTCGCGGATGTTCTGCGTGCCGGGGAAAGGCTGGCCGTTGGCGCGATAGACGGCATCGTACACATTGGCCCGCCACGCCCGCTGATACTCGAAGTTCAGGCGCAGCTTCGCGGTAGGCGACAGGTTGAGCGTCGGTGCCAGCGCAACCAGATTGCTGGGCGTCAGGAACAGGCCGTAGCTGTAATAGATGTTGTTGCCGAAGGGCGCATAGGCGTTGCGCAGCTTGCCGTCGCCATAGCCGCCCCCGCCGCTGGCATAGTCGGCATGGAAGCCGATCCGCGGCGCGCGCTTGCCCGAACCGAGCCGGACGTTCTGCGCGAAGAAGCCCTGCCAGGCATCGATCTGCTGATCGCGCCAATAGCCCCATTGGTGATTGATCGACCAGTCGATCGTCACCGGCCCCGCCTCGCCCCAAAGGTGCGTGCCGAGATAGAAGCGCGTACCCGGGCCGATGCGGCCGCCCCAGGTGCCCACATTGTTGCGGCGACGCCAGAAGAAGGGATCGAAATAGAGCTTGGCGCCACCCACCCACGCCTTGGGCACGACGAAGCCAAGGCTCACGCCCGAGAATCGCCGCGCGGGATCGACCACGTCGTCGTCGGTGCCGAGATCGCCATATTGCGTGGGCTTGAGGTCGAACACGTCCACCCGCACCGTTTTGCCCCGCGCCCAGCCGCGAAAACCGTTGAGGGTGTAGCGGATGGTGTTGTTGTCGCGCTGCGAGACCAACAGATTGGGCCCGTCGGTGAATTCCTGCCGGCCATAGCGCGCGCCGAGATCGATGCCCGCCACCTCGCCCTTGGCCTCGACGAACAGCTGCTGCACCGTCACGGCATTGCGCAGCGTCGCGGCCGGCGCGCCGAGTTCGACGCCGCTGATGCCGCCATGCGCGATCTCGCCATAGACGCGGAGATGCTCGCCGATGTGCACGTCCGCACCGCCGACCAGCCGCACGATGTCCTGCCGCTGCGCGCGGCTGTTGCGCAGATTGGGGTTGGTGGTGTGGTTCATCCGCAGACGCGCCTCGCCGGAGAGGGTGACGTACACGTCGCCGCTGGGGGTGAGCTTGATGCATTTCAGCGCATCGATCGGATCGTCGCGCCTGGTGGGATCACACAGCTTGCGCCAGTCCTCGGCCCAGCGGGAGAGGTTGTAGCCGCCGGTGGTGGCACCGTCGCCGGCGGCAGCGGCCGGGTAGCCGGCGGTTTCGACGACCTGCGCTTCGGCAGGCATGCCCAGGGCGAGCGCCGGGGTGGCGCCCAAGACGCGGGTTACGCTACGCATCGGAGACTCCCTTTACTCGGCGGGGACGGCGTCGGCGGGCAACTGGTCGACGCGCGGCGCGCGGCCGTGCAGCGCGGCGTCGAGCGCATCGTGATCGAGCCGCCCTTCCCATCGCGAGACGACCACGGTCGCCACCGCATTGCCGATAAAGTTGGTCAGGCTGCGGCACTCGGACATGAACCGGTCGACGCCGAGGATCAGCGCCATGCCCGCCACCGGCACGCTGGGCACGATCGACAGCGTCGCCGCCAGCGTGATGAACCCCGCGCCGGTCACCCCCGCCGCGCCCTTGGACGACAGCATCGCCACGGCAAGAAGCAGCAGCTGCTGCTCGATCGAGAGGTGGACATTGGTCGCCTGGGCGATGAACAGCGCCGCCAGCGTCATGTAGATGTTGGTGCCGTCGAGGTTGAACGAATAGCCGGTCGGCACGACCAGGCCGACGATCGTCTTGGGGCAGCCGGCACGCTCCATCTTCTCGATCAGCGAGGGCAGCGCGCTTTCCGACGAGGAGGTGCCGAGCACCAGCAGCAGCTCGGCTTTGAGATAGGCGATCAGCCGGAAGATGGAGAAGCCCGCCATCCACGAGACCGCACCGAGCACGACGATCACGAACAGCGCCGAGGTGAAGTAGAAGGTGCCGACCAGCATCGCCAGGTTGGCGAGCGTGCCGACGCCGTATTTGCCGACGGTGAACGCCATCGCGCCGAACGCGCCGACGGGCGCCGCCTTCATCAGGATCGCGACGACCTTGAACATCGCCAGCGAAATGTCTTCCAGCGCCTGGGTGATCCGCTCGCCGCGGTCGCCGACCAGCGCCAGGCCGATGCCGAACAGGATCGCGACGAACAGCGTCTGCAGGATGTTGCCCCCGGTGATCGCGGAGAGGAAGGTATCGGGGATGATGCCGAGCAGGAAACCGGTCAGCGTGCTGTCATGCGCCTTGGCGGCATAGTCGGCGACCTTGCCCGCATCGAGCGAGGCCGGATCGATGTTGAGCCCCTCGCCCGGCCGCACGACATTGGCGACGACCATGCCGACGACCAGCGCCAGCGTCGAGAAGAACAGGAAATAGCCGAACGCCTTGGCCGCGACCCGGCCCACCGCCTTGAGATCGCGCATGCCGGCGATGCCCGTGACGATGGTGAGGAAGATCACCGGTGCGATGATCATCTTCACCAACTTGATGAACCCGTCGCCGATCGGCTTGAGCGCCTCGCCGGTGGCGGGGGCATAATGGCCGATCAGCACGCCCGCAACGATCGCGACCAGCACCTGCGCATAGAGGTGCCGGTACCAGGGCAGTGCCTTGGCCGGCGCCGCTGCATGTGCGCCATCGTGGAAATCGGCGGGGATACGAACCATCACTTCCTCTCCTTCGGCCTCCGTTGTGCCGGTAGGACTCGATCGGGCGATACTCGATGGCGGCAACGTGCGGAGAAAGCGAAAAGCGCTTCTCCATAATATCTCTCTTTATCAGCACACTAACTCACATTCGGCGCCGCCGATGCGCAAAAATCGACACATGCCGACCAGGCGAAGTGCAAAAACTTGCACATTGTCGCGCGCTGGCGGATAGCGGCCGAGTGACGCATCGCGAATCGCTTTCCGGCTGGCGCTATTGGATGGTCGCCGCGCTGCTTGGAGCGGCGGTGGCGCTCGCCGCCGGCTGGATCGCGGGGAACCGCACGCAGGACTCGCTGGTCGCCGGCGCCCGCACCAACGCCCAGCTCCGCGCCAGCCTGCTCGACAGCGAGATCGCCCGCTTCCGCCTCCTCCCCCTCGCGCTGGGCGACGACCGCGACGTCGCCGCCACGCTTGCCGGTGCGCCGCCGCGCGCGCTCAACGCAAAGCTTGAACGCCTTGCCCGCACCACTGGCGCCGCCGCCATCTATGTGATCGGCGCGGACGGCCGCACCCGCGCGGCGAGCAACTGGCGGACGCCGCAGAGCTTCGTCGGCTCCGACTATCGCTTCCGCCGCTATTTCCGCGAGGCGAGCAGCCGCGGCGAGGCCAGCCAGTTCGCGCTGGGCACGGTCAGCCGTCATTCGGGACTCTATCTCGCCCGCCGCACGCCGGCAAACGGCGTGATCGTCGTCAAGCTGGAGTTCGATGCGATCGAAGCGGCATGGCGACAAGCGGGTGGCGACACCTATGTCGAGAACCCCGCCGGGCTCGTGCTCGTCGCCAGCGATCCTGGCCTGCGCTTCGCGGTTGCCCGGCCGATCCTGCCGGCGGTGCTGGCAGCGCTGCGGCGCGAGGCGGCGCTGCCCGAAGGCTCCGCGCCGGTACTGCTCCCCCCCGCCCGCGGCGACCTGATCGAGGCGCGCGTGCCGACCAGCCAGCCGGGCTGGACGCTGGCGCTGCGCCGTGCTGTCGGCCCCGCGGTCGCGACCGCCCAGCGCACCGCCGGGCTTGGCGCGCTGATGGCGGTGCTGGCGCTGGCACTGCTGCTCTGGGGCCTGCGCCAGCGTGCGACCCAGCGCCAGCGCCGCACCTCCGAGCTCGAAGTCGCGGTTGCCGAGCGCACCGCCGAGCTCCGTCGCGAGATCGAGGAACGCGCCGCACTCGAGGCCCGCGCCGCCGATCTGCGCGAGGGTCTGCGCCAGGCCAATCGCCTCGCCACGCTCGGGCAGGTCACCGCCAGCGTCGCGCATGAAACCGCGCAGCCCGTTGCCGCGATCCGCACCTATGCCGAGACCAGCGTGCAGCTGCTCGCGCAAGGCGCGACCGACATGGTGCGCGACAATCTGGAGACGATCCGACGCCTGAGCGACCGGATCGGCGCAGTCACGGCGCAGCTGCGCGGCTTCTCGCGCCGCCAGCCGGGCGAGGTCCGCCCGCTGCCGCTGGCCGAGGTGCTCGACGGCGCGCTGCTGATCCTCAAGGAGCAGTTGCGCGCCGTGCGGCTGGAGCGGCCGACGATCGGTGCGCACCTGCTGGTGATGGGCGGGCGGGTGCGGCTGGAGCAGGTGTTCGTCAACCTGCTGCAGAACGCGAGCGAAGCCCTCGCCGGCCGCCCCGACCCGACGATCACGATCCGTGTGACGCTGGGCGATGGGCTGGTCTGGGTCCGCATCCAGGACAATGGCCCCGGCATCGCGCCCGACATCGCCGCGCGGCTGTTCACCCCCTTCGCCACCAGCCGCAGCAACGGGCTGGGTCTCGGGCTGGTGATCGCGAGCGACATCATGACCGAGCTGGGCGGCAGCCTGCGCTGGCTGCCCGAGGAAGGCGGCGCGTGCTTTGAGCTGGAGCTCTGCCGGGCATGAGCGTGGCCGTCGCCCTGGTCGACGACGACGTCGATTTTCGCACGGCGCTGATCCAGCTGCTGACACTGGCAGGGCACGACGTCCGCCCCTTCGTCGATGCGCCGAGCGCGCTGGCGGCGATCGACCGGGACTTTCCCGGCGTGGTCGTCACCGACGTGCGGATGCCGGGGATGTCGGGCATCGACTTCTTCCACCGGCTGCGCGCCGTCGACCCCGAGCTGCCGGTGATCCTGATGACCGGCCATGGCGACGTCACCATGGCGGTGGATGCCATCAAGGGGGGCGCCTGGGACTTCCTCACCAAGCCCTTCCCCGGCGACGCACTGGCGGCCGCGCTGCAACGGGCCGGCACAGCGCGCACCCTCGCGCTGGAGAACCGGCGGCTGCGCGCCGCGACGAGCGAGAGCGACACCGCGCTGCTCGGCGAGGCGCCCGCGATCCGCCGGCTGCGCGAAATGATCCCGGTCCTGGCCGATGCCGCGCTCGATCTCGTGCTCGAAGGCGCGACCGGCACCGGCAAGGAACTCTATGCCCGTCTGGTCCACCGCGCCGGCAGGCGGGCGCGGCATCGCTTCCAGGCGGTGGACTGCGCGACGCTGCCGCCGGGGATCGGTGCCCGCGAGCTGTTCGCCCGCGACGGGCTGGTCGCCCGCGCCGACCGTGGCACGCTGTTCCTCGATCATCTCGATCTCGCCCCGCCCGAGCTCCACCATCGCCTCGCCCAGTTCGCCGAGGCGCGCACCGTCGCCACCGAGCAGCGCGATCCCGATCCCGTCGACGTGCGGATCATCGCCGCAATCGGCGAGGGCGGCGCGGCGGCGCTGCCGCCGGGGCTGTACCACCGGCTGGCGGGGGTGCCGCTGCGGCTGCCGCCGCTGGCCGAGCGGCGCGAGGACGTGCCGTTGCTCTTCGCCCAGCTCGCGCTGCAGGCGGCGCAGCGCCACCGCCGCCCCGCCCCGCCGCTCTCCGAGGCCGCGCATGCCGCCGCCCAGCGCGACTGGCCGGGCAATGTGCGGGAGCTGGAGCGTGCGGCGGAGCGCTTCGTGCTCGGGCTCGAACCGGCCGCCGAGAGCGCGCCCGCCGAAGCGCGGCCGCTCACCGAACGGCTGGAGGCCTTCGAGCGCAGCGCGATCCTCGATGCGATCGCGGCGGCGGACGGCGAGATCAACGCGGCGATCGCGGCGCTGGGCCTGCCGCGCAAGACCTTCTATTACCGGGTCAAACGGCTCGGCATCGATCTGCGGCGCGCCCGCGGGGTCGAATAGGGCAAGCAAGGAGACCGAAGTTGCGGCGTTTCGTCATCGTGGTGGATACCCAGGCCGATTTCATGCACGCCGATGGGGCGCTGTCGGTTGCAGGCGCCGAGGCGTTGATCGGGCCGCTGCGGGCCTGGCTCGCCGATCTCGATCCGGCGGAGACCGCGGGCGTGCTGTTCACCTTCGACACCCACGCCGCCGAACGCTTCGCCGGCTCGCCGGAGGCCGAGCAATTTCCGCTCCACTGCGAGCGCGGCTCGCCGGGCTGGGAGAATGTGCTCGACATGGCGGCGGTAGCACCGGGCATCCCGGTCTATCGGATCGAAAAGGGCGTGTTCGACATGTGGGCCGAACCCGATCTGGTGATCGAGGCGATCGGCAGCCACGAGGCCCAGCCGCGCGACGCCTTCTTCGCGGCGCTGCGGGCGGAGGGGATTACGGAACTGACCGTGATCGGGGTCGCCGCGGACTATTGCGTACGCTGGGCGATCGACGGCGCGGTGGCGCACGGCTTCACGGTCGAAGTGCCGGCCGCGCTCACCCGCGGCATCGCCCGCCCGATCGCGCAGGTGCTGGCTGAGGATTTTGCCGGCAAGCCCGTCCGGCTGTCCGAACCAGCCCCCGCCAACGCACAGGCCGGATAGCCCTCGCCTTCCCGGGATGCGGGGCTCTGGGCCAGCGGCATGGCGGCACCCATATACGCTTGTCTCAGAACTGCTTCTACACTCTCGCCTGAACGGTTCGGCGCGCGCCCGGGCTCGCGCCGACGACGTGCACGGGCGCCCGCCGCGTGGTGCCGACGGTATCGATGAACTGCCCGCTGCGATAGCGATACTACCCCCGCGCGACCATCCCGTTGTTACCGTCCCCAAGAGCCGCTTTACGTCGAACGGGCGCCGCGGCGAAGAGCCCGGCAATCCCGCCCGGCGGGTCTTGCTGCGTGGCTCAGATAGGGTGACCGGCCGCCTGCAAGACGATCCTGCCGGGCAGCAGCGGCTCGGCGCGCGAACCGTCGGCAACGGCCGCCACCTTGATCGTTCCCGGCCGCCCCGTGGACTGGACGATCACCTGCGCCAGCCCATTGAACAGCGAGCGGCGCGGCGCCTTGTCGCTTTCCAGGCAATTCGGATCGCCATTGCCGACGCCGATGATCGCAGCCGGGCCCTCGATCGCGAACGCCAGCTTGTCCATCGCGGTCGGGACCGGACGCCCGCGCGCATCGAGCAGCTCCGCCTTGAGCATCGCCACGTCGCAACCATCGGCGGCGATGGTGGTGCGGTCGGCGGTCAGGCGGATCGTGCGACCGGGGCCGGTGGTCTCGCGCCGCGCGGTGAGCACTCGCCCGCCTTTGCGCCCGCGCGCCTCGATGTATCCCGACTGATACGGCACCTTCCATTCGAGATGGCCCAGCGGCGGCACCTGCTGGCTGCCTAGGCTGCGGCCGTTCACCACCAGCTCCACGCTGTCGCAATTGGAATAGACCCAGACCGACACCATCTCGCCTTCGCGGCCTTCCCAGTTCCAGTGCGGGAAGACGTGCAACGACGGCTCGGACCGCCACCAGGCGCGGTAGTAATAATAGCTGTCCTTGGGGAAGCCGCACATGTCGACGATGCCGAACTGCGAGCTGATCGAGGGCCAGCCATAGGGAGTCGGCTCGCCGCGATAGTCGAAGCCGGTCCAGGCGAAGCCGCCCGCCGACCAGGGCTTGCCGCCATAGAGCTTCCACCACGCCTCGGGGGTCTGCCCCCAGGGCACCACGCCGTCATAGCTGTTGACCAGGTTGCGCGCCGGAACGCTGGCATATTCGCCGCGCGTGGCGATCGCGCTCGACGTTTCCGAGCCATAGACCGGCCGCGCCGGGTGCTTGGCGTGGAAGCCCTCGGGATATTGGACCTTGTAGTTGAAGCCGATGATGTCGAGCGGGTCGCTCACCCCTTGCTCGTTGTCGCCGTTGACCGCGGCCGACACCGGCCTTGTGGGGTCGAGCGCGTGGCAGCGGCGGACCATCGTCGCGGCGATCGGCTTGCCCTGTTCGGCCATCTTGTCCTGGAGCAGCCACTCTTCGTTGCCGATCGACCAGAGGATCACCGAGGGCGCATTGCGGAAGCGCTTCACCATCACCTCCAGTTGCGCCATCGCCTCCGGATTGGCGCTCATCTGGCGGGTCTCGCACATCACCAGCACGCCTGCCCGGTCGCACTCTGCGATCCATTCGGGCGTGGGCATGTTGTGGGTGGTGCGCACCGCGTTGCAGCCCATCTCGCGGAGGATGTTCAACCGGTAGCGCTGGAGCGCATCGGGCAGCGCCGCGCCCACGCCGGCATGGTCCTGGTGGTTGCACGTGCCCTGGAGCTTCATGGGCTTGTCGTTGAGGAAGAAGCCGCGATCGGCGTCGAAGCGGAAGCTGCGGACGCCGAAGGTCACGCGATCGGCGTCGCGCACCGCCCCGCCCGCCGCGAGCCGCGCGGTGGCGGTGTAGAGGACCGGCGTTCCGGTCGACCAGCGCTGCGCCTGGGGCAGCGTCGCGCGGGTCTGGCTCTGGGCGGTCCCGCCCGCGTCCACCGTTACGGCGGGCGCAGAGGCGCGCGCCACCACCTGCCCGGCCGCATCGGCGATGGTCCATTCCACCACCGCCTGCTGCGCCGCGTCGCCGTCATTGGCGATCACCGTCGCGAGATCGAGCGTCGCCCCCGCCCCCTCGGGGGTCGCGCGCACCACGCTGTCCCATTTGCCGAAGTGGAGCGCGTCGTGCTTGGTCAGCCAGACATGGCGGTAGATCCCCGCGCCTTCGTAGAACCAGCCGTCGCCCAGCGAGGCGTCGACCCGCACCACGATCACATTGTCCCCGCCATAGTGCAGGAAGTCGGTGAGGTCGAAGCGGAACGAGGTGTAGCCGTCATTGTGGCGGCCGATATAGCACCCGTTCACCCACAGGATCGCGTCGCGCATCGCTCCGTCGAACTCGATCCAGATGCGGCGGCCGCGATCGCCGGCGGGCACGTCGAAGCGGCGGCGGTACCAGCCGATGCTGGTCTCGGGATAGCGGCGGCCGAGCGGCTTGAAGCCATGCCCGCGGTTGCTCGCATCGCCGCCCTGATCGTCGCGGACGAAGGGGAGTTCCACCGCCCAGTCGTGCGGCAGGTCGAGCGCGCGCCAATCGGCATCGTCATAGTCGGTCTTGGCGAGCTTGAAGTCGCCGGTCTTGGCGAAATCGCCCTGCCCCATGCCGAAGCCGAAATCCTTGGCCGGATCGCTGCCATGGCCGAAATTGAACCGCCAGCCGGCATCGAACGGCAGCACCTCGCGCGGCCCCAGCCCTATGTCGCGCGCGGGCAGCGGGTCGGCGGGGGGCGCGGCGCGCACCGCCTGGGGCAGCAGGGGTGCTGCGGCGGCGAGCGCCAGCACGGCGCGACGCGAAGGATCGATTGGCGTGTCGGTCATAATAAGCTCCCCCAAACGGGCGGCCCGCCAAGGCCGCAAAACAACGGCTTCGGCACAAAAACTACGACAAATTGACGCTTGCCACATGAAAATCGGCTTGCAAATATGCCAGCAACAGCGGCGCGC
The DNA here is from genome assembly GCF_003950455.1 of Sphingomonas sp. ABOLE. Classification (NCBI taxonomy): domain Bacteria; kingdom Pseudomonadati; phylum Pseudomonadota; class Alphaproteobacteria; order Sphingomonadales; family Sphingomonadaceae; genus Sphingomonas; species Sphingomonas sp. ABOLE. The sequence continues at coordinate 429 of NZ_QQWY01000017.1, read as the reverse complement.
GAAACGTGCCCGGGCACGACAGGAGGAGCGGATGACCAACTTCACCAAGCGCGAGATACTGGCCGGATCGTTCGCGACCGCACTGGCCGTGAAGGCGGGCACCGCCCGCGCGCAACAGACGGCGACGGCGAAGCTGCCGGGCGCGGACGTCACGCCGGTCGCGGCGCCGGGTCCGTTCAAGCCGACCGACGCCTCGCTCTCCACCTACAAGACGCCGGACTGGTTCCGCGACGCCAAGTTCGGCATCTGGGCGCATTGGGGCCCGCAGGCGGTCGCCGGCCAGGGCGATTGGTACGCCCGCTTTAGACCCAATGACCGTCATTCGCCTCGCGCTTCGAGGCAGGTGGGGCGTAAGCTCAGCTTGTCAGGAAGGAGAAGGACAATGTCGATCAGCAAGTTTGTCGGTCTCGATGTCCATAAAGAGACGAT